>CALDNF010000277.1 GCA_937917475.1 uncultured Faecalibacterium sp. | reverse complement strand
TGCGGCCATAGGTCACCAGCTTGCAGGTGTGGCCTTCCAGCAGGGCTTCGGTGTTCTCGTCGTCGATGTTCACCACACCCACGTCGCAGCGCTTGAAGAGCTGGCCCTTCCAGCTGCGGTACTCCTCAAAGGTCTTGTGCTCGCCGGGGCCGATGTGGTCCGGCGAAAGGTTGGTGAACACGCCCACATTGTAATGGATGCCTGCCACCCGGTCCATCATCAGACCCTGACTGGACACCTCCATCAGCGCAGTGTCACAGCCTGCGTCCAGAAACTCCCGGAACGTCTTCTGCAGCTCGTAGCTTTCCGGGGTGGTGTTGGCGGTCTCCTTGTGGTGGCCCAGAAAGTAGATGCCGTTGGTGCCGATCATGCCCACCTTGCGGCCTGCGGCTTCCAGCACGCTTTTGATCATGTGGGTGGTGGTGGTCTTGCCCTTGGTGCCGGTGACGCCGATCATGGTCATCTTCCGGGAGGGGTTGCCAAAGAGGTTCCCGCTCATCAGGGCCATGGCATAGCGGCTGCTTTCCACCTTGACCACCGTCACATCCGGCATCCCGGACAGGTCGATGTCGTGCTGGATCACCAGCGCACAGACCCCGTTCTTCACACAGTCGGCGGCAAAGTCATGGCTGTCCCGCTGGGTGCCCACGATGCAGACGAAGAGCCGCCCGGGGGCTGCCTTCCGGCTGTCGTAGATGATATCTTCCACTTCCGTATCCAGACTGCCCTGCACGAGAGTAAAGGGCACGCCTTCCATCAGTTGTTCCAGTTTCATAGCAAAACACTCCTCATTGCGTGGTTTGGGCCCCGGTAGGGGCTGCTTCCGGCTGGGCTGCATCCTGTTCCAGCGGCTCGGTAGGGGTCTCAGCGGGGGCATCGTCCTCTGCTGTGCTCTCTGCCTGGGCTTCGCTGTCCGCCGGGGTCTCACCCTCGGCCGGTTCCGCCCCCGTCTCCGGCACGATGTACCCCGAAGGCAGCTCCGGCTCACCCTGAGCAAACCGGAACTTCCGGGTGCTGGATGCCGACAGATGGCTCAGGTCCAGTACGCCGGTGTCGGTATCGGCGCAGCCCTTGCCGTCCTGATTCTGGAGGACATACTGCCCCAGCTTGAGCTTGTAATCCAGCTCGTTCAGGGTGCCCAGCAGGACGCTGATCCGGTCCTGATACAAAAAGGCCATCTCTTCCACGTCCTCGAACTCGATCCGGGTCACGTCTGCCAGCAGGCCGTAGTTGTCCAGTGCGGTCATCAGGGTGCTGAGGGATTCCAGCCGCCGGTCCTGCTCCGGCTCCGTTTCCGAAGCAGCAGAGCCGGAAGCGTCTGCCGATGCGGCCGGGGTCTCCAGCTCAAATTCCAGCTGGTCACCGGGAGTCTCGGATACCGGTTCGCCGCCGTACAGGGTGGGCAGGCCGGGCTGTTCCGAGGTCTTTTCGAGAATTTTGAGCCCCGCCGAGAGGGTCAGCCAGCCGCCGTCCGTCTCCATGGCAAAGGCCGGTGTTGCTTCTCCGGCCCGCACCACAAGGGTGCCGGGGTAGTCTTTTTCCACCCGGATGTTTTCCAGTTTGGGAAAGACCTTTTCCAGCTCTGCGGCCTTTTGGGCGGCGTTGACGGTAAAGATGTTCTCTTCCAGCTGCACCCCAAGGGCATTGAGGATCTGGTCGCTGGAATAGCCTGCCAGTTCCTGCACGGTGCTGCCGTCGGCGTTGTGCACCTGAATGGAACTGATCTTGAACAGCATGGTCCCGGTGAGGTAGACCCCCACCCCGATGACGCAGACCACCAGCGCAAGGGCGGTCAGCTTCCGGATCATCCTCTGCCGCCGGATGGCGGCTTTGGTCATCTTCCGCTTCTTTTTCCGCTCCCGCCGGGCCGGGTCCCGCATGGTGGCCTGTGTGGGCCGCAGCCGTCCGTTCCGGGCAGGCCGGGCCTGTTGGCCGCTGCGCTGCCGGTTCTGGTTCTGGCCGTTCCGGGCGTTTCTGGAGGCTCCATTGCCGGGGTAGCGGGTGGTGTTGTTCCTCCGCTGCCCGCTGCGGCTGCTGCCGTTTGCGGGCCGCTGGGCCGGGCGGGAGGAGCTGCTGCGGCCCTTCCCATTGGCAGGCCGCTGGGCCGGGAACTGGATGCTGTTGTCCGGGTAGCCGGTGCTGTGCCGGCGTTCAAAATTCAGCGGCTCAATGGGGCTGTCACTGCTGCCGGAGTTCTGGCGGCTCTGCGAGGGGCTGCGCCGCTGATCCCGGGCCTGATCATAGGCCCGGCGTTTCTGGCCGGAGCTGCCTCTGCGGTTCTGCGGGGAACGGTCCTGCTGCATACGGCGTACCCTCCTTTCGGTCTCTGTTTTCGCTTCCGTCTGATTTTAGCACAACCTGTGCGGGAAAGCAATCACGGCGTCTTGACCAGCTTGAGCAGGGCGTCGGCGATCCGGTCCAGACTGTCGTCCACCGAGAGCTTCCGGGCGTTTTTGCCCATCTCAGCCAGCTTGCCGGGCTGGGCCAGCATCTCGGAGACGGTGGCTACCAGCTTTTCGCCGGTCAGGTCTTTTTCCTCAATGACCACGGCAGCTCCGGCTTTCTGGAGCTCCATGGCGTTATAATACTGGTGGTTCTCGGCCACATTGGGGCTGGGGATGAGCACTGCAGCCCGGCCCACGGCTTCCAGCTCTGCCAGCGTCAGGGCACCGGCCCGGCTGATGACCAGATCCGCCGCTGCCAGCAGCTCGGGCATATTGTTGATGTATTCCTTCACCACAAGGCTCTCGCCGGGGGCAAAGCCTTTTTCTTTTTCAAGGTCCTTGAACAGCTGCACGCCGTACTGGCCGGTAGCATGGAGATGGAGCACCGGCTTGTGCTCCTTCTGCTCCCATGCGCAGAGGTCGGCCACCACTTCATTGACCCGCCGTGCGCCAAGGCTTCCGCCAAAGGAGAGGATCACGGTGCGGTCACCGGCTCCCAGCTCTTCCCGGATGGCATCCCGGTTCTTGGCCTGCGTGAACACCTCCGGGCGCACCGGGTTTCCCACCACCATGGTCTTATCGGGGGCACCCAGCTTTTCCACCGCCGCAGGCACGGCGGCAAACACGATATCCACATCCGGGGCCAGCAGCTTGTTGGTCACGCCGGGGAAAGCGTTCTGCTCGTGGATGGCGGTCTTAATGCCCTGCTTTGCAGCGCAGCGCACCACCGGGCCGGAGACGTAGCCGCCGCAGCCGATGACCAGATCCGGCTGCACTTCCTTCATCATGGCCTTTGCCTTGGGGCCCGAGAGGGCCAGATTCCACAGGGTGATGATGTTCCGCTTGATGTTGTGCAGCGACAGCTTCCGCTGAAACCCGGTGATCTCGATGTGATGGAAGGGGTAGCCAGCCTGCGACACCAGACGGTACTCCATTCCCTCTTTCCGGCCCGCAAAGTGGATCTCGGCCGAGGGGTCGGCCTTTTTGATGGCACCGGCAATGGCCAGAGCCGGGTTGATGTGTCCGGCAGTGCCGCCGGCGGCGATCAGTACTTTCATAGCAGTTCCTCCTCAGGCTTTTTGTGCCTGCTCAAACAAAATGGTCTTGGCCTTCCGCTGGGCTTCCCGCTCGGCATGGGCACGCTCCCGCTCCAGCCGGGCACGCTCACCGTTCCGGCCGATGTTCACCATAACGCCCATCTCAGCCAGCAGCAGGATCAGACTGGTGCCGCCGGAAGAGAAGAAGGGCAGGGAAATACCGGTGTTGGGCAGGGTGTTGGTGACAACTGCGATGTTGCAGAACACCTGCCATGCGATCTGCGCCATGATGCCGATGCCCACCAGCGTGCAGTACCGGTTCTCGGCGTGGAAGGCGATCCACAGCCCCTGCACGATGAGGAGGATGAACAGCAGGATGACGATCACCGCTCCCACAAAGCCCAGCTCCTCACAGACCACGCTGAAAATGAAGTCGTTGGTGCTCTCGGGCAGCCAGAGCTGTTTTTCGATGCTGTTGCCAAGGCCCAGCCCCGTCAGCCCGCCGGAGCCGATGGCGTAAAGGCTCTGCAGGGTCTGGTCGGTCATCCGGGAGAGATCCTGGGTCCAGCCGTCCAGACGTTCCTGTAGATACGGGATGGAATCCACGTGTTCCAGCACGGTCCGCAGCAGCAGCACCGCCGCCGTGGCTCCGCCCCATGTGATGGCACCGCCGTTGCCGCCCAAAAGCAGGATGGTGCCCACGATGGCGGTGGTCAGCACGATGCCGGACATATGGGGCTCCATCATCAGCAGGATCACCACCGGGATCAGCGGGGCCGCAGGAACGATCAGCTCCCGGACCACCCGCTGATACAGCCACGCTCCCACCGGCACACGCTTGCCGGAATTGGGGTCCAGCGGCTCCAGATGGGGCACCTTTGCCGCCCGGTCGGCGGTAAGCAGGATCATCTCGAATTTTGCGATCTCCGACACCTGCACCGTCAGGCCGAAGAGCCGCAGCCACCGCTTGCAGCCGTTCAGCGGCTCGCTGAACAGCACAAGGATCAGCAGGACGATGCAGGCCAGATACCCCGGCCCCACCAGCCTGCGCAGGAATCGGTGGTCCAGATAGGAAAACAACACCATGACCCCGAGGCCCAGCACAAGGCAGACCACCTGAGACTTGATGTAATACAAACTGTCGCCCATGCGCAGGTAACCGGTGGTGTAGCTTGCGCTGAACAGCATCACCAGACCAAACACAAGGATGACCCCCAGCGTAGCCAGCCAGTTCAGCAGCACACGGGACCACGGCCCCGGGTCACGCTGCAAAATGGAAATTGGTTCCGGGCGTTTTCTGCGGATGGAAGCCATCTGCACCCCTCCCTCAGCTGATTTTTGCTCCCTGCACCGTCAGGACGAAGCCTGCCAGTGCCAGAAGGCAGAAAATGATAACGATATTGATCGCCCCGCAGCCCCGCTTTTCAAGCCAGCGGTGGAGCGGTGCGGTAGAAAAAAGCTGCTTTCTGCGGCCCGAGAGCAGCCATACGGCCACCTGCAAGGCCACCATGCCCCCCTCGATCCAGTAGGGCAGGCTCAGGGGCAGGCAGAGCCCCGGCCAGCCGATGCTCAGCGGCACACAGCCCAGCACCCCGGCCAGAAACAGACTGCCCACCGCCCCGGGCAGCAGCTTTGCCGGAGGGAAGTTCCAAAGCAGAAAGGCCATCAGCCCGCCGGCCAGAGCCGCAGGCAGCACCGCCAGCGGGAACCAGCCCAGCAGAGTCATGCTGACCATCAGCCCCAGCATGGCCGCAAAGGCCGTGCCGCAGAGCACGCCGTCGGCTCCGTCCGTCAGCCGGACACACTCGGCCAGAGCCACCAGCAGCAGCTCCCAGACCACCGGGGCAAAGGCTCCCAGCTCCCGGTAGCCAAGGCCGGGCAGAGTCAGCCCCGAGGCAAGGCAGCGGTTCGCCGCCAGAAGCACCTGCACCGCCGCAGCGGCAGCGGCTTCCAGCCCAAGGCGGGTGGTGCGGCGCAGCCCCAGCGGTGCGTGCCGCCGCAGCTTTGCAAGGTCATCCGCAAGGCCCACAGCCCCAAAGGCCAGCCCGCCAAAGAGGGCAATGAGCAGCCGGGAGGTCAAAAGCCCCTCGCTGCCCAGCAGCTCCGGCTGTGCAGCGCAGGCTGCCGTCCAGCCCACGCCCACCGCCGCCAGCGTGCCCACCATCAGGCAGAGCCCGCCCATGGTAGGAATGGACGTTTCCGGTTCCTCCGGCCGTTCCTGTTTTTCCGGCTCCCGGGGCTGTACCGCCGGGCCGGAACGGAAACTGCGCAGCAAGGGCACCATCAGGTTGCCCAAGGCTGCGGTGAGGAAAAAGCCCAGCGTCGATGAGACGATCAAGGCAAAACGAATCATAGCTTACTCCTGATAGAAAATCTCCAACGCCTTTTCCAGAGCCATGCCCCGGCTGGCCTTGACCAGCAGAGCATCCCCCGGCTGCATGGCGTTCTGCAGAGCCTCGGCCGCTTCCTCGTAGCTTGCGGCATGGAGGGTGTGCAGCCCGGCCTCTGCTGCGGCCTTTGCCATGGCCTCGGACTCCGGGCCGTAGCAGACCAGCAGTTCCAGCCCGGCCGCAGCGGCCTGACGGCCCACCTCAGCGTGTGCGGCGGGGCTGATGGCTCCCAGTTCCAGCATATCGCCCAGCAGAGCGTAACGCTTCTTGGCCGGGTACTCCTTGAACATGGTCAGTGCCGCCTTCATGCTGTCCGGGTTGGCGTTGTAGCAGTCCTCGATGACATCCATTCCCTTGGCGTGGACCACCTTCTGGCGCATCCCGGTCTGCTGGAAATCCGCAAGGCCCGCAATGATGCCCTTGGGGTCCAGCCCAAGGCTTGCGGCAGCGGCATAAGCCGCCAGCGCATTGGCCACGTTGTGCTTTCCCATAGCGGGAATGACCACCGGGAACCGGCCTGCCTTTTTGTCCACGAGGGTAAAGGCCATGCCATCCCCCTCCTGCCGGACATCCAGTGCACAGACATCGGCGTTCTCATCCCCCAGACTGAACCAGACCGGGCGGACGTGGGCAGGCAGAACGGCTTTCCGCAGGAAGGGGTCATCTCCATTGAGTACCAGCGGAGCCCCCTCGGGCAGGCCGGCGCAAATTTCCAGCTTGGCCTTGCAGATGTTCTCCTGGCTGCCCAGATTGCCGATGTGGGACACGCCGATGCAGGTGATGATGCCCACGTCAGGCCGGGCGCAGCGGGCCAGCCGCTCGATCTCGCCCCGGTGGCTCATGCCCATCTCTACCACAGCATACTGGGTTTCCTTCCCGATCTGGAAAAGGGTGCGGGGCAGGCCCAGCTCATTGTTCTGGTTGCCCTCGGTCTTGATGGTATTGCCAAAGCCCGCAATGGCGG
>CALDNF010000276.1 GCA_937917475.1 uncultured Faecalibacterium sp. | reverse complement strand
TGCCGATGCCCAGGAAGATCAGCGGCGGGTAGATGCCCAGCTTGACGCCCATGTAAAGCATATCAGCCAGACCGCCGTTGTTCAGGATCTCGATCCACATCGGGTGCTCGAGGCCATCGCCGACGAAATACTGCATATGGATGATGCCGCTGCCGGGCAGGTTGGCCAGAATCATGCCAAACGCCATGGGCAGCAGAATCAGGGGCTCAAACTCCTTGACAATGGCGAGGTAAAGCAGGAAGCAGCCGACGCAGATCATCACTGCATACAGCCAGCCACCCGGCTCGCCGAACCGAGCAAAGCCCGAGCTGGTAAAAATACCGACCAGAGTATCAATAAACTGTGACATATTTTTCCTCCCGTGTTAAAAAGGTGCAGTGGTGTCGTTGACACCGGCCTTGCCCCAGTTGTTGTTTCCACGGCGCACAGCCTTGAGGACATACTTGCCGTTGCCCATGGCAGAGATGGCAGCCATAATCGCAGCCACGACTTCACCCGGGATGCCAGCCTCAACAGCAGGTGCGGGAGCAGCAGCTACAGGCTTTGCAGCAGCGGGCTTTGCAGCGGCCTTGGGAGCAGCAGCTTCGGCCTTCTTTGCAGCCTTTTTGCCGGTCATGGCGTCAAAAATCTTACCCTCCAGCGTGATAATAGCCATCAGCAGCACGAGGATCAGAAACACCAGCACGATACCGGTTATGGTAACGATCACATCATAACCTAAATTCATGGTCTTCCTCCTATACTTTCTATTTTCGCCCCCGGACGACCCGGGCAGCAAAAAGCGATTTGAAGATATTATACCTTATTTTTCATTCCGATTCAACAAGTATGAACAAAAATCATGCCGAATTTTAAATGAAATTTAAGGTGCAGAAACTTTTTTCCATCCATCAGCGGCGGCCGATGCGGGGGGTCGCATCGGTAAATCCGGTCTCCAGCTTATCGCCGATGCCAAGGCTCATGGCTGTACCCAGAGCCACGCAGTTGACCGGGTCGGGCGAAACGGTGACTTCAACCTTCAGTTCCTGACTGAGGTAATCGGTCAGGCCATGAAGCTGTGCACCGCCGCCGGTAAGCACCACACCGTTACGATAGATGTCGCCTGCCAGCTCGGGCGGAGTCTTTTCCAGAACCTGATGGGCTGCCGTGCCGATCTGCTCGCTCAGCTGCATCACCGGCTCGTAAAGGTCGCTGGTGGAAACATTGACCCGTACCGGCAGGCCGGTGAGCAGGCTGCGTCCCTTGACTTCCATGGTCTCATTGAAATCCGCCTTCTGGGGGCAGCAGGCCACATTCTTTTTCAGCTCCTCAGCGGTGCGCTGGCCGATGGCAATGCTGAACTTGTTGCGGACGTGCTTGAGGATCTCGTCATCGTAGTGGTTACCTGCCACCCGAACGCTGGTCGCCTTGACCTTGCCGCCCAGAGACAGGACTGCAATATCGGTGGTACCGCCGCCGATGTCAATGATCATCCGGCCATCGGGTACGGTAATGTCGATGCCGGAGCCAAGAGCTGCTGCAATGGGCTCGTCGATCAGATAGACCTGTCGTGCACCGGCGGCCACCACAGCTTCCACCACGGCATCGCTCTCAATGCCGGTAATGGCTGCGGGCACGCAGACCGCCACCCGGGGCTTGACCATGTGGGAACTGTAGACCTGATTGACAAACCGGCAGATCAGCTCCCGGGTCATGGTGTGGTCGCTGATGACGCCATCTTTCAAAGGGAAAATGGCCGAAATATAATTGGGGGTGCGGCCTACCATGGCCAGAGCCTTATCGCCTACCTCCAAGACCGAATTCTTGCGGGTGTCCACCGCCACGACGCTGGGCTGGTTCAGGACAACCCCCTGCCCTTCCTGCGCAATGATGATGGTGGTCGTACCCAGATCAATGCCGATATCGTTCTGTGCCATAAATCTCCAATTCCTTTCTTTGCAGCCCTTTTCTATCAAAACCGCCCCGCCGCATCTTCTGTCCGGGGCCAAGCGGATATCAATTCAATTTTATAGTATAGCATACTTTTCCCCTGCTGGCAATGCCGTCAGTCCTTGTCCGCAAGGGATTTCTGCTCCGGCGGCAGTTCTTCCCTCAGTAATTGGGAAAGGCCGCTGTATCGGAGATTCTGGCGGACATTGGACATCATCCGGTTCACCACATCCCGTCGGCCTGCCACGATGCAGAGCTTCCGGGCCCGGGTCACACCGGTATAAAACAGATTGCGGTAGCACAGTCTCGGCGGCACCTGCGCCACCGGCAGGATCACCGCCGGGAACTCACTGCCCTGACTTTTGTGGACCGTAATGGCGTAAGCGATCTCCAGTTCATTGAGATTTTCGGCCGGGTAGAGCAGCCGCCGGTCATCCATCCGGACTACCATGGAACGGTCCCTCATGTTGATAGACTCCACAATGCCGATATCGCCGTTGTAGGCTCCTACTCCCTGTTCCCCGCCGATCCGCTGCCAGATGATCTCATAGTTGTTCTTTACCTGCATCACCTTGTCCCCGACACGAAAGACCCGGGATGCACTTTGAAGCTGGGGCTTGCCCTTCTGGGCCGGATTGAGAAGGTTCTGCAGCTCTACGTTCAATGCCTGCGTGCCGGTGGGGCCAAGCTTTGTGGGGCAGAGCACCTGAATGTCCTTGATGGGGTCAAAGCCGTAACTCCGGGGCAGGCGGGTGGTGACCAGATCACATACCAGCTTCTGCGCTGCGTCGCCATCTGACTCCAAAAAGAAAAAGTCATCGGTGCGTCCACCCTTCTGCAAAGGCTGGTTGGAGATGATCCGGTGGGCATTTTCCACGATCAGGCTCCGGGCCGCCTGCCGGAAGATCTCGTTCAGGCAGACGGTAGGCACCAGCTGTGAACGGATGATCTCGCCGAGGATATTCCCCGGGCCCACGCTGGGCAGCTGGTCGGCGTCGCCCACCATGATGATCCGGCAGCTATACCGCAAAGCCGCAATAAGGGCCTGAAAGAGCCGGACGTCCACCATGCTCATCTCATCCAGAATGACCACATCGCATTTGAGGAGGTTTTTATCGTTGTGGATAAAGCTGACCACGCCGCCGGTGTAATCCACTTCCAAAAGGCGGTGAATGGTAGAAGCCTTCCGACCTGTCAGCTCGCTGAGCCGCTTGGCCGCACGTCCGGTAGGGGCACAGAGAGCCACCCGCTCCGCCTGATGTTCCAGCAGCTGCAAAATGGCATTGACCGTGGTGGTCTTACCGGTGCCGGGACCGCCGGTGAGGACAAGGCAGTTCTCGGTCATGGCTTTCCGGATAGCCTCTTTCTGCAAAGGCGCATAGGCAAAGCCCTGCGTCAGTTCCAAGACCTGAATGTTTTTGTCAAGGTCCCGGGCGGTATGCTTTTCCCTTTTGACCAGGATGCCAAGGCGGCGGGCAATGTCTTCCTCCGCTGCCAGCAGGTCAGGCAGATAGATATAATCCACACCCTCAAAGGTGCGCATCCGCAGGTCCTCCCGGTCAAGGCAGCGGTTCAGGGCATCCCCCAGCTTTTCCGGAGGCTGATGGATAAAGTTGGAAGCCGTATCCACCAGCTGCCCCCGAGGCAGGCAGGTGTGGCCGTTGTTGGCGTTGTGGCGGAGCGTGCGCAGCAAGGCCGCTTCCAGCCGCTGCTCACAGTCCCCTTCCATATGATAATATTGCGCAATGCTGTCGGCGTGGCGGAAATCCAGCCGCAGAGGCTCACCACAGAGCAGATAGGGATTGCTGGAAATGGCCTGCATAGCTCCGGGGCCAAAGGTGCGGAATACCTCCATAGCCCGCCGGGGGCTGATCTCGAACTGTGCCAGATAGGCAATGAGCTCCCGCATCCCGAACATCCGCTTGAACTCCTGCTGGATGCGGTCGGCCTTGTCCGCTGAGATTCCGGGGATTGCAGTAAGCTGGGCCGGGTCGTTGGCAATGACCTCCAACGCCTGTGCGCCGAACTTATCAATGATCTTTTCCGCTGTTTTAGCTCCGATATAGGGCAGGGACCGGCTGGCAAGGAACGCATAGACTGCTTCCAGATCCTTGGGCATATCAGTCTCGCACTCCTGCGCATGGAACTGCCTGCCGTAGGTGGCATGGTTCTCATACTTTCCCCGGCAGACCACGCTGACACCGGCGTGAAGTTCCCCCACGATGCCGCACACCACCGTGATGACGCCGCCGCCCGACACTTCAAAGACCACATAGCCATTGTCCGGGTTCTCGTAGATGATGTCCTCCACCGTGCCCTCGATCTTTTCCAGTTCGTGTTCCATTCCCTCACCGCCCTTTTGACAGAATCATTATAAGTATAATCGTTTCCGAAAAGAAAAACAACCCTCCGGAGAGGGTTGTTTTGGGCAGGCATCACGCTGCAGCGTGGCCCATATCTTTTTCTTTCATCAGCCGCTTATGCACCGCAAAATAGGCCGGGATCAGGAAGAAGCAGGCAAAGAACCAAGCCACCGCATTGGCGATGCAGGCCGCAAAGTAACCCCAGATGGGTACAAAAAGGAAGCCCACCATCGCACGGGCGACCATCTCCGCCACGCCGGCGAACATGGCAAGACCGGAATAGCCCAGACCCTGAATGGTGTACCGGTAGATGATGAGAACCGCCAGCGGAATGTAGAACACGCTGTTCCAGAAGATGAAGCTCTGCGCATTCGCCATGATCTCCACCTGATCACCCTCCAGGAAAAGGCCGATCAAGGGTTTATCCAGCACACGGAGAATGAGGAAGGATGCCACACTGTACACGCAGCCGATGCCAAGAGCCGTATACACGCCCCGGTCCACCCGCTTGAGGTCGTGAGCACCGATGTTCTGGCTTGCGTAGGTGGTCATGGCCGTGCCGATGCTCTCCAGCGGCACCGAGAGGAACTGTGCAGCCTTGCTGCCGGCAGTCTGTGCGGCCACAATATCGCTGCCCAGACCATTGACGGCTCCCTGCAGCATCACCGAACCAATGGCCGTGATGCTGCACTGCAGGCCCATGGGGATGCCCATGTTGCAGAGCTTCAGGCAGTGGGGAACGCTGATTTTTCCCTCTTCTTTGGACCAGCGCAGCTCCGGGTAGTGACGGACGATGTAAATCAGGCTGCCGATACCGGCCACAGCCTGACTGAACACCGTGGCAAAGGCTGCACCAAAAGCTCCCATTTTAAAGTTAATGATGCAGACAAGGTCCAGTCCGATGTTCAACACGCTGGCCACCAACAGAAAGTACAAAGGCCGCTTGCTGTCGCCCAGAGCCCGCATCAGGGCACTGGTCAGGTTGTACAGCAGGGTGAAGGGGATGCCCCAGAAAATAGTACGGATATAGATATCCGCCAGATCAATGATGTTGTCCGGGGTGTTGGTCCAGACCAGAATGGAGCGGGTCAGTGCCACTGTGACCACCGTGAGCACCGCCGCAAATCCGATGGAAAGCCAGACCGCATTGGCCGTGTAGCGGCGCATCTGACCATAATCCTTTGCGCCGAAGGTCCAGGAAATCGGGATGGAAAAACCGCAGGCGATGCCGTTGACAAAGCCCAGCACCAGATAGTTCAGGCCGCCCACGCTGCCCACCGCTGCAAGAGCTTCCACGCCCACAAAGCGGCCCACGATGATGGTGTCAGCCAGATTGTAAAACTGCTGGAACAGACTGCCCAGCATCAGCGGCACCGCAAAAGCCAGCAGCAGCTTCAGCGGGCTGCCCTGCGTCATATCTTTTGTCATACCAAAACCCCTCCCTCGGGTGGTCATACACAAATCATTCCAATTTTCCGACAAAAACGCCCTGCCGGATAAGGGCAGGACGTTTTGGTTCATGAATGGTATTATAATCGGGTTTGGGTGGTTTTTCAAGATGGGTGCTTGGATAAGATTCCACTCAGAATTTCTCAAAAAACTGGTGATGTTGCAAGGCCCCGCTCAGCTTTCCTCATAATGGGAGAGGAACTGCCGGGTCCGCTCCTCTTTGGGATGGTCGATCAGCTCCTTTGCGGGACCTTCTTCCACCACCACGCCGCCGTCCATAAAAAGGATGCGGTCCGCCACATCACGGGCAAAATGCATCTCATGGGTAACGATGATCATGGTGGTCTTGCGATCCGCAAGATCCCGCAGCACCCGCAGCACCTCGCCGGTCAGTTCTGGGTCCAGTGCGCTGGTGGGCTCATCAAAGCAGAGGATGTCCGGGTGCAGAGCCAGAGCCCGGGCAATGGCCACCCGCTGCTGCTGTCCGCCCGAAAGCTGGTGGGGATAGTGCCCCGCCCGCTCGGACAGGCCCATCTGGGCCAGCAGATCCCGGGCCTGCGCTTCCAGCTCAGCGTGGATCTGCTTTTTGTTGGTCTTGTAGTCCGGGCGTTCCTTTGCCAGCAGTTCCCCGGCCAGCATGACGTTCTGCAACGCCGTATACTGCGGGAAAAGGTTGAAGTTCTGGAACACCAGTCCAAAGTGGAGCCGTTTTTTGCGAATTTCGCTCTCCCGCTGGGTGGCAGGGTCGGCAGCGTCCCACATCACTTCCCCGCCCACCTTGATAATACCGGTATCCGGCCGCTCAAGGAAGTTGAGGCAGCGCAGCAGGGTGGTCTTGCCCGAGCCCGAGGACCCGATGATAGCAAGAGCCTCGCCCTGTTCCAGAGTCAGGGAGATATCCTTTAAAACATGGGTCTCTCCAAAATTTTTCCCGATGCCGGAGGCTTCCAGCAGTGCCATAGTTCATTTCTCCTCTCAGCAGCGGAAATAGTCCATCTTCTTCTCGGCCCAATTGAACAGGATCGTAAGTGCTCCCACAAAGACGAGGAAGAAGATCGCCGTGGAAAACAGGGGCCAGATCAAGCCCTTTGCACTGTATTCCTTGGCCATCATGATGATCTCTTTGTTGGCAATGGTATTTGCCAGCGAGGTGTCCTTGACAAGGGTGATGATCTCGTTGCCCATAGGGGGCAGGATGCGCTTGATCACCTGCAAGAGCGTGACCTTGAAAAAGATCTGGCTCTTGGTCATGCCCAGCACCTGTCCGGCCTCGGTCTGACCCTTGGGCACTGCCTCGATCCCGCCCCGGTAGATCTCGGAGAAGTAGCAGGCATAGTTGATAGCAAAGGCCACCACTGCCGCCACCATGCGGCCGCTGGAACCGGAGGGCCAGGGATTGTTCATCCCCATCAGGCCGGGGCCCAGATAGATGACGATGATCTGAAGCATCAGCGGGGTGCCCCGGATGATCCAGACAAAGGTCTTGACCACGCCGCTCAAGGGCTTGCACCGGCTCATGGAGCCAAAGGCCACCACAAGGCCCAGCGGAAGCGCAAAGACCAGCGTCAGTAAAAACAGCTCACAGTTGAGCAGGAACGCACCGGACAACCGTCCAATAATCACACTCACAAATAAACACCCGTTACTTTAAATTTCAGTCGGCCAGAGCCAGATCGTACTTGTCGGCCAGCTGCTGCATGGTACCGTCAGCTTTGAGCTCGTCAAAAGCGGCATCCACAGCGGCGGCGGCATCGCTGCCCTTGCGGAAGGCCACGCCGTATTCCTCAGCGTTCAGCTCGTCCACGATCTTCAGGTTTGCATAGTCGGTGCCCTCACCGATCATAGCATTTGCCAGGGTCAGGTCCAGCACGGCGGCATCGGCAGTGCCTGCTGCGACCTCCATCAGGCAGTCGGTCTGAACACTCTTGGAGATGTAGTCAGCCTGTGCCAAATTTTCATCCTCGCTGATGGCAGCTTCACCGGCGGAACCAGCCTCAGCTACCACGGTCTTGCCCACCAGATCAGCGGTGGAGCTGTAATCAGTGCCATCCTTCACCACGACCACCTGTGCATTCTTGGCGTAAGCCTTGGTGCAGGCAGCGTTCTGCTGGATCTCGTCGGTAATGGTCATGCCGTTCCAGATGCAGTCGATGCTCTTGGCATCCAGCTCCACGATCTTGGTATCCCAATTGATCTCAACGAACTCCGGCTCCACGCCCAGCTTCTCGCAGACGGCGGTGGCAAGCTCGGTGTCAAAACCAGTGAAGTTGCCGTCGGCGTCGGTATAGTTCATAGGCTCATAGACAGTGTAGCCAATGACCATCTTGCCCTTGTTCTTAATGTAAGCCAGATCGCTGTCTCCTTCTGCCGCAGCAGAAGCAGAAGCCGCTGCGCTGGAAGCCGTGGATGCCGCCGTGCTGGTGGATGCAGAACCGCCGCAGGCTGCAAGGCTCAGAGCCATTGCACCGGCCAGAAACATGGATACGATACGTTTCATAATACATTCCCTCCCGAAAGCGGCCTTTTGTTTTACCGCTTTACCATGCTAAATTGTTAAATTGTACCCATAGAATACCGCAGTTGCCGTTCGTTTGCAAGAGGAAAGCGCAAAGTTTTTGCAAAAAGTGTATTTGTGACAGTTATTCTTCTGTTTTTTTGTCAATTTTGTGAAATAAGTTCTTCCAGTCGGGCCGTTCGGCATGGTATACTGAAGGCACGAACCACACAATACAGACAGGAGGTACTTCTATGGACTGGAACATTGGTTATACGTTGTGGATGTTTTTTGCCGCCGTGCTAACCGGATGGCATGTTGCAGTCGTTCTGTTCCAGAAAAAGCGATTCAACTGCAAACTTGCTTTCTTTGCTCTGCTCTGTTTTTCCATTGCACTTTTGGAAGAACTAAGAATGTTTGCCCAATGGCTCGACCACGGCGAAACAAAAATGCTGGAAAATGCCTTGCAAACGCTTCCATCCTATTTCAACTATTGTTTTCTCGCAATGGTTCTGCAAGATATCATCCTGTTTGCTGTCGATTGGTGGCGGAACCGCAGGGACAAAAAATAATGTCTACTCGATATAGAGGGGAATCTTATGAAAGTATCGGTCAACGACTATTTTAAAAAGAACTGGGTCAAGTTCCTGTTCTTCATGCTTTTCACGGCCTGCGTGTCCTTTTTTGCGCCTCTGAAAAGCTTCCAGCTCAAGTGGCTCATCGACTCCAAATCCAGAGAGGAAGCCTTCGGGTACCTCGGGCTGGTGTTCACCATCACCTTTGCGAGCTGGCTGTTCGAGCGTCTCAGCCGCCGCTCCTTCACAAAGCTGGCCTGCGGCGCAGTAGAGCAGGTGCGGAATCAGGTCATGGAGCGTGTCCTCCGCCGCTCGGTCGCGCAGTACAACGGCGAGGGCAACGCCGCTTATCTCTCGCTGCTGACGACCGGCCTGCGGACGCTGTACGATGACTATTACATGTCAATTTTCAACGCTGTGTTCTGGGGCGGTATCATGCTCTGCGCCCTTGGGCTGTATCTGTACATCAGTCCGGTTTTACTGGTAGCAGTTCTCATCGTGACTGTGCCGCCGCTGGTTCTGCCCCGGATGATGAACAACCGACTGACTCACGCCCGGGATGTGTTTTCGGCGCAGATGGCGGAATATACCGGCCAACTGAAAGAACTTTTGGGCGGATTTGAGCTGATCCGTGCTTTTTTACGGGAAAATTCCTACGATGATCGGCACCGTGCAGCCTCGCACAAGGCGGAGGAAAGCGAGCTGTCCTACCAGCAGAGCTTGAATGCAGTCATTGTGAACACCTCGCTTATCAGCAATCTGATTTTCCCTATTGTGTTATTGATTGGCCTGCTCCTTGTTTTCAAAGGGAGCATCACGGTCGGCACCCTGTCACCAAATTGCGCAATGTTACGCTAGAGTGTATCTGAAAACAAGTTTCAGATGTGCAAAATGCTGAAAGAGAC
>CALDNF010000275.1 GCA_937917475.1 uncultured Faecalibacterium sp. | reverse complement strand
TCCGCCTCAGCCTTCTGCTTGAGGGCAGCGGCCTGTGCACGGGCCTCGCCCAGCATCTCTTCGGTGCGGGCAGCGGCAGTCTTTTGGGCGGCGGCCACGATCTGGCCGGCCTCGGTGCGGGCGTTCTGCAGGTTCTGCTCATACTCCGCCTTCATGGCCTCGGCCTCGGTGCGGAGTTTCTGCGCATCGGCGATCTGGCTGTCTGCCTTGGCCTTGCGCTCGGCGATGACCTTTTTGACCGGGTTCAGCAGCAGCTTCTTGAAGATCACCAGCTGGATCATCAGGTTGCAGATCTGGGCCAGAAACGTCCAGCCATCCAGCGTGATCAATGCCTGATAAAGTTGCATAAGCGTCTCCCTTCTTTCGTATTTTCCGGTTCAGGGAGTGCTCAGCCCAGATAGTTCATGAACATACCGGGAGCCAGGAAGATCAGCAGCAGGCCGGTGACAAAGCCATAAATACCGGTGGTCTCAGACAGTGCAACGCCCAGGATCAGGGTACTGGTCACGTCGCTCTTGCACTCGGGCTGACGGCCCACAGCCTCACAGGCTGCAGCGGCGGCGTTGCCTTCGCCGATGCCGGGGCCGATACCTGCGATCAGGGCAAGACCTGCGCCGATGCCGCAGCCTGCCAGAGCGATACCACGAGCAAGAAGTTGAAAGTCAGTCATTTTAGTTGTCCTCCTGAAATGATTTGTTTGTTGGGGGATGCAGGACGGCAGGATCACTCCTCACCGGCTGCACGCTTGATGAAGATGGTGGTCAGAGTGCAGAAGATGAATGCCTGAATACAGCCGCCGAACCAGTCAAAGTAGAGGCCGGTAAAGGCCGGAATACCGATCTGGAACAACTGCAGCTGGCTCAGGAAGCCGGGCAGCCATCCAAATATCACATGACTCAGGCTTGCCAGTGCCCAGTACAGCAGGGTAGAGATGACCGTGCCGGACAGGATGTTGCCGAAGTGACGGAATGCCATACTGACCGGGGTGGAGATCTCGGACAGGACGTTGATGGGTGCCATCAGGAAGATGGGGTCCAGCAGGCCCTTGAGGTAGGCCAGGATACCGTTGGTCTTAATCTTGTAATACATGATGATCACAAAGACCACAATAGCCCAGGCCGCCTCGGTGTTGAGGTCTGCCGTGGGGCTCCACAAACCGATGACGCTGATGAGGTTGCAGCCGATGCTCAAAGCAAAGATGGCCCCGACCAGTGGGATATATTTGTCGAAATGATACCCCATATTATCGTGGACAAACTGATCAAGCCGCTCCACAATGAACTCCGCCGCTGCCTGCCGCTTGGAGACGTTTTCCAGTTTGAGGTCACGTCCCAGCCAGAAAGCCAGACCCGAAAGCAATGCCATCACGATCCATGTGCTCACCAGTGTCTGTGTGATCTTGAAGTCGCCCAGAAGAGGGATGTTCGTATGGATGGTATACAGGATCTTTGCGCCGTTCAGTTCCATTTGTTACGTTTCACCCCCTTTGTCTCCGGGGACGCTCTCCTGCGCCGGGGCCGGAGCCGGGTCGTCTTCCACCGAGACGTCCACAGCCTCTGCCTTGGGCACAAAGGGTTTGTACTTGCCGGTTATTTGCAGGTAATAAATGGTGATACGAGGGAAAAACAGCGGCAGAACGCTGGCAAAAGGCTGAAAGCAGGGTGCCGCAATGGCAACCACCACCCAAACCGCCTGCATCAGCATCCGGCCATTGTGCGAAAGCTGTAATTTTGCCTTGCGGCGTTTTTCATCCGGCTCGTCAATGATCTTCTGCACCACGAAACAGATGCCCGCAAAGTTGGCAACGGCCACGGCTGCGCCGACCACACTGCCCAGAATCACGGTGGAATCGAACCGGACCCACCCCACCAGATGCAGGGCGGCAAAGACCACCCACAGCGCAGCGGTGCACACGGCGGTGCCGCAGGCAATGCGGGTCAGTTCCTTTTTGGATTCCGGCTGCAATTTCATACGCAAACCTCCCAAAACGTTATTGATGTGCGTTGAAGCCCACACGGTGAGTTTTGTCCTTTTGGGCACGGTCCAGACGCTCTTTGGCAAAGACCCAGAAATTCTGCGCTCCGGCCGCCAGCCCCAGAAAAATGGCCGGCAGATAAAGCCAGACCGGCCAGTTCCAGCGGTTGACCGCCCACCAGCAGCCTGTCAGACAGAGCACCAGCGGCAGCAGCATATTCAGACCCAGCTGGGTCAGCCATACAATGTCTTCCAGTACCTTATACAGGCCTTTCACCGCTCCGTCCTCCTTCCGCACATTGGGTAAGACCTTTTCCCGATAAAGCAACGGTTAAAAATCCTATACGCTCATTATAATCAAAACCAACGCAAAATACAATTGATTTTCCCCCGAAATATAGCAATTCTTCACAGTTTGTTAATACTTGCCAAATAACTGTGCGTACACGGTGTGCATTGTATGCCAGAGAGGACATCATTTCCCACAAAGTGACAAAATCCGCTTTTATTCTTTGTGCAAAGCGGCAAACGGTGGGATACAAAAAGCCGCCCGGCTTTTGCAGCCGGGCGGCGTTCTGAAAACTGTTTTCAGTTCAAAGGCAGCTTACCAGAGGTTTGCAGTCTCATTGTAGAGGCCTTCATAGCTCTTGGCGGAGACATCCCAGCCAAAGTCGCACTCCATAACGTGCTTGACCAGATTGTGCCAGTTCTCCTTGTCGTTGTAGGCGTTCTGTGCACGGCAGCAGGCATCATAGAGCTCATGAGAGCTGTAACCCGCAAAGGTAAAGCCGTTGCCGTCGCCCATGGTGCAGTCGTGGATGGAATCCCGCAGACCGCCGGTCTCACGGATGATGGGAGGCGTGCCGTAGCGGCAGGCCACCATCTGAGCCAGACCGCAGGGCTCGCTCTTGGAGGGCATGATGAAGGCATCTGCGCCTGCGTAGATCTCCTGCGACAGAGCCGGCTCGAAGCCGATGTAGGTGCCCACGCGGCCCGGGTGACGGGCGCACAGGTCGGAGAAGAAGTTCTCATACTGTGCTTCACCGCTGCCCAGAATGACCAGCTCGATGCCGCGGTCTACCAGACCATCGGCGATGCTCTGCACCAGGTCAAAGCCCTTCATGCCGACCATGC
>CALDNF010000274.1 GCA_937917475.1 uncultured Faecalibacterium sp. | reverse complement strand
TCATCCCGGAAAAGTGGGACGCTCTCACGAACTACCTCTCCGGCTGGCAGGGCATTGCCGGTGTTCCGTTCTGGCGGTTCACCCTGAACAGCGTCATCGTCACCGTCGTGTCCGTTACCGGCACCATCTTCTGCTCTCTGCTGGCAGCGTATGCAGTCTCCCGCCTGAAATTCAAGGGCGCAAACTTCTGGTTTGGCTGCATCGTCATGACTATGATGATCCCTTCACAGGTCATGGTGGTGCCCCAGTACATCATCCTGAAAAAGCTGGGCCTGTCGGATACGCTGGTGTCCATGACCCTGCCGTGGGTGTTCGGCTACGGCTTCTTCATCTTCCTGATTGCCCAGTACATGCGCGGCATTCCGCGTGATCTGGACGAAGCCGCCATGCTGGACGGCTGCTCCAAGCCCGGCATCCTGTTCAAGATCATGATCCCCATCGTCAAGCCCGCCATCGTCACGGCTGCGATCTTCGCATTCTACTGGATCTGGCAGGACTTCTTCCAGCCACTGATCTTTGTGTCCAGCCCGAAGAACTATACCATCCCGCTGGCATTGAAGCTTTATACCGACCCCAACAGCTACAACAACTATGGCGGCCTGTTCGCTATGTCGGTAGTTTCGCTGCTGCCGGTCATCATCGTGTTCATTGCGTTCCAGAAGTACATCGTTGAGGGCATCGCCACCGACGGTATCAAGGGTTAAAAAGGAGGAAACAGATTGTGAAGATTTCTCGTAGAAATTTCCTGAAAGCTGCAGCTGCTGCCGGCGCAGCGGGCGCATTGGCTGCTTGCGGCGGTTCTTCCGCAAGCACGGCAGCCTCTTCCGGAGCAGCTTCCGGCAGTGCTGCTTCTTCCGGTTCCAGTGATGCAGTTACCATTACGGTCACATGGTGGGGCGGCCAGTCCCGGCACGACTATACCCAGCAGATGCTGGATAAATACACGGAGACTCACCCCAATATCACATTTGAGACTCGTCCTTCCGGTTGGGATGGCTACTTTGAAAAGCTGGCTACCGATACCGCTACCGGCGGTATGCCGGATATCGTCCAGATGTCTACCATGTACATTTCGACCTACGCCAACAACAATTCACTGGCAGACCTGAGCGAGTTTGTCGATGATGGTACGATCGATGCGACCACCATTGATGATTCCCTTCTCAGTTCTGGTGAACTGGATGGAAAACTGGTGGGCATCCCGCTGGCAACCTCTCTGGTTTCCTTCATCTATAACCCCAGCGTGCTGGAAGAAGCCGGCGTCACCGCACCGGAGTCGGACTGGACATGGGATGAATTCGCTTCTATCGCAAAGCAGGTCAAGGAAAAGACCGGCAAGTACGGTCTGGGCGGATCCCCCGTCGCAGATACCACTCTGTTCAGTTACTGGGTGCGCGGCTACGGCAAGAACCTGTATGCCGATGACAACAAGAGTCTGGGCTTCGACGATCCGTCCATCATTTCAGACTATTTCAAATACTGGGCTGACCTGATGAGCTCTGGAGCAGTGCCGAATCCGGATGAATACGAGCAGATTGCAACGCTGGGCAACGAGAGCAGTCCCGTTATCACGGGGGATGCAGCATTCCATCAGTCGTGGAACAATTTCACCATCATTGGTGCAAATGCCGGAAACGATACCCTCAAGCTGATCACGCCGCCGCTCAATCCCACAAACGATAAAGCTCTGTGGAACAACCCCAGTATGTTCTTCTCCATTGCCGAAACTTCTTCGGTGAAGAAGGAATGTGCGGAATTCATCAACTGGTTCCTGAATTCCGACGAAGCCAACGATATCATGCTGGGCGAGCGTGGAACCCCTTCCTCTTCCACGGCCCGTCAGCATCTGGTGGATTCTGGCAAGCTGAGCGCACAGCAGGTGGATATGTTCAACTATGTGGACGATGCCGCTGCTTACTGCGGCGCAACGCCCAATCCGGATCCCGCTGGAAGCTCTGAAATCAACACGGTTTTCAAGGACATCGGCTATCAGGTGTTCTATGACCAGATTTCGGCGGATGACGCTGCAAAGCAGCTGATGGAAGAAATCAACAGCATCCTTGCATCGAACAACTGAGTTCTCTGATTTTAGGGAGGATTTCCGTGCATATTGTATTTCCGAGGTATCCGCAGGGACTCTGCAAGGCTTTGACCCTGAGCTTTGACGATGGCCGCTTGGAAGACCGGCGGCTGGTCGAAATGTTCAATCATTACGGTGTGAAGGGTACGTTCAACCTGAACTCCGGAATTCTGGATGAAAACCGGATCCCGCAGAGTGAATACCCGGCACTGTATCGGGGTCATGAAGTGGCGAGTCATACAGTTACCCATCCGTCCATTGCACATCTGAACCCGGAACAGGCAGTACAGCAGATTCTCGAAGATCGCCGTACGCTGGAACACATTACAAAGCAGCAGGTTCACGGTTTTGCCTATCCCAATGGCAGTGTCAGCCGGGAGCTGGTGCGGATGCTTCCGGCCGTTGGGATTCATTATGGACGCACCGTAAATGCGACGCACAGCTATGATCTTCCGGAAAATTTCCTGACATGGGATCCGACCTGCAATTACAGAGAAGGCGTTGTGGAACACGGCAGGGAATTTGCCGCATGGGACAAGACGAAAGATCTGTTTCTGCTCTATGTCTGGGGTCACAGCTATGAGCTTCCATTGGATGACGGCTGGAATCAGATGGATCAATTCTTACAGATCGTCAGTGGAAGATCCGACACCTGGTATGCAACCAACGGGGAAATCGTCGATTACCTGTCCGCCATTCGCCGTCTGGAATTTTCGGCCGATTGCGACACCGTCTATAATCCGAGTTTCCATACCTGCTGGCTCAGTGTGGATGGAACGGTAAAAAGTGTTCCGGGCGGATCCGAAGTTTCGTTATTTTAACCATTTCAAAAAGGCACTGTGCGGCGTGTACAGTGCCTTTTTTTAAAAGGAGGATTCCTATGATTCTCAATCGCAACAGTCAGATCATTTCTTGTGAGCAATCCAAACCCGTCCAGTATGCGCTTTCTGCCCTTCACCGGGATATGAAAGCGGTCTTTTCCGAAACCGAGGCATCCGGCGATGCCATCCGCCTTGCCAAAGACAGCGACCTTCTGCCGGAGTGCTTCTGTTTACAGGTGCACGACAGCGAGCTTTTGCTGACTGCTGCCGATACACTGGGTTTTGTGTATGGTCTGTTTGAGATCAGCAAACGCTTTCTGGGGGTTCAGCCGTTCTGGTTCTGGAACGACCAGAAATTCACCCAAACGGACAGCGTGGCCGTGCCGCAGAACTTTGCCTATGAGAGCAAGCCTGCCCGGGTGCGGTATCGGGGCTGGTTTGTCAACGACGAAACGCTCATCTCCCATTGGAAGGTCGAACGCCGCAGCGAGATGCCCTTTGTGATGGTCTTTGAAACCCTGCTGCGGCTGGGTGGTAATCTGGTCATCCCCGGCACGGGAGAGAACGGCCACCGCTACCATGACCTTGCCGCCGATATGGGCCTTATCATCACCCACCACCACGCCGAGCCGCTGGGGGCTAAAATGTTCGTGCAGGCGTATCCGGAGCTGGAACCCAAGTTCAGCCTGTATCCGGAGAAGTTCCGTGCGCTCTGGCAGGATGCCATCAATGCCCAGAAAGCAACGCCCACCATCTGGAATATCGGCTTCCGGGGGCAGGGCGATAAACCCTTCTGGGAGGACGATCCTCAGTACGATACTCCGGAAAAACGGGGTGCGCTGATCTCCTCTCTCATCCGGGAGCAGTACGATCTGGTCAAGCAGAACGACCCGAACGCCATCTGCTGCACCAACCTCTATGGCGAGACCATGGAGCTTTACCAGCAGGGATGCCTGAGTCTGCCGGAAGATGTCATTAAAATTTGGGCCGACAACGGCTACGGCAAGATGGTGAGCCGCCGACAGGGCAACAGCAATCCCCGAGTGACGGCCCTGCCGCCGCAGGGCGATAACGGAGCCCATGGCCTGTATTACCACGCATCTTTCTACGACTTGCAGGCGGCAAGCCATATTACCATGCTGCCCAACAACGCCGAGTTTGTCTGTGAGGAACTGAAAAATGCACTGGCGCATGGCGTGGATGATTACTGGCTCATCAACTGCTCCAATGTCAAGCCCCATGCCTATTTGCTGGATTATATTGCCCAGCTCTGGCAGACCGGTGACGCAGACCCGGAGGGTCACCGCATCGCCTATGCACAGGCCTATTACGGCAAGGCAAATGCCCTGACCGTTGCGGAATGTCTTTCCGGGTATACTGACCATGCGATTGCCTACGGGGAACATCTGGACGACCACGCAGGCGACCAGTTCTATAACCATGTACCCCGGATGCTGATTTCCCAGTTTCTCCGTGACCGTGCCCAGCCCAGCGAGGATCTGAAATGGCTCTGCGACCGCCCGGCCCTGAGCGGACAGGCGGCGTGGTGCGGCATAAAATTCAAAGAAGCTGTACAGAGCTATGAGCAGTATCTCCGTCAGTGTGAAGCTGCCGCAGCCACCATGACCGGTGCGGCACGGATGCTGTTTCAGGATACGCTTCTGATGCAGGCCCAGCTCTATGCTCTTTGGGCGCAGGGTGGTGCAGCGGTGTGCGCTGCGCTGGAAGCCGGATTTGTGGGCGATTGGAAGCACTGCTTCTATCAGGCAGGCAAGGCAAAAAATGCCTACACTGCCGCAAATGCTGCAATGCGCAGCCGGGAACACGGAAAATGGATTGACTTTTATGCCAATGAGTGTCAAACTGATGTTAAGCAGTCGGCACAGGTCTGCGGTTATCTCATGAGCTTTGCCCGCACCCTCGGCGAAGGCCCCCACTACTACGAGTGGATGCGGGAGTTCGGCGACAGCGAGCAGGACCGCCGCATCATGCTGATTCTGAACACCGACAATCACCCGGACGACGACACCCTTTGGCGGCTGATGGAACAACGCTGGGGCGAGTAAGCAGAAAGAGGAACCCGCTATGCTCCAGCGTGCAAAACGAAAATTTCTTGACCTGCCTCTGGCACAGAAGTTTGTCAGCATCTTTGCAGTGCTGACATTGCTCAGCGGTGCGCTGATGATCGGCGCACTGCATCTGGGGCTTTCGGTGTTTGAGGAAAAGTTCTATGAGAAATCCCTGCAGGAGCTGGACTTCTTTGTACAGCGGGTGGACGACGACATTCAGAACATTGACACCCTGACCCGCAGTATTGCGGTGGATACCAACGTGCAGGAGCAGCTGAACGCCCTCTCCAATGCCGACCCGGAAAAGGCCAGTTATTACTATCTGCTCACAGCGGTGCGCCCCCTGCTGCTGGAGAAGATCTATCAGGACCGGCAAATCAGCAGCCTGCAATATACCGACCTCTACGGCCATACCCTGACCATTGGGCAGGATATGCCCGACCCCGGTGTATCACGGCTGACCGCATTGGAAATGGCTCTGAACGCAACGCCCGGCGGTTTTGTGCTGGTGTCGTCCAACAGTGCAGATTATCCGTATATCCTCTGTGGGCGGCGTATCCTGCGCAGTCAGGATATGAGCCTGAAAAAACTGGGCACCATTGTAGTGGCTCTGGATGTGGGAAAGCTGCTGGACAATGAGATCCACAGCCTGTCCAGCCAGCCATCGGAATTGTATCTGTACAATGGAAGTCGGCTGGTCTATCACAGCGGTGGTGAAATGGCAGCTCTGCCTGATGTAACAGGTACGCAGGGGTATCAAATCGTCACGCTCAATGGGAAAAAGAGCTTTGTCTGCTGGCAGACAAGTTCGCTCACCGGACTGCGGCTGTGCAGTATATTTGACTACAACGAAATTTACGGCCAGATCAATGCGGCCCGAAATGCGCTGATTTTTGGCGAGTGCGCCATTCTGGTGCTGTTTGCGTGGGTGCTGCTCCACATGGCACGGCTTGTCACACGGCCCATTCACACCTTGAGCGAGGCCGTGCAGACCGTTGACCAGCAGGAAGGCAATTTTGATGCCGCCCGTGCCATGCTGCCTGCCGACCCGGCGGCGGATGAGATCGGCACACTGACCCGTGAGTTTGATTCCATGCTGGGCAAGATCGACACGCTGATCCACGAAAACTATGAGAAGCAGATCCTCTTGCAGGAGACCCGCTACAAGATGCTGCAAGCCCAGATCAACCCGCATTTTTTGTACAACACACTGGGTACACTGAACTGGCTCGTCAAGGCAGGCAACCGGGAGGATGCCTGCAAGATGATCGTCAGTCTGGGCGATATCCTGCGTGCTGCACTCAGCCCCCGCCAGAACTCCACCGCCGCCGCCGATGTGCAGCTGGCGGACAGCTACATTGCCATCCAGCAGCTGCGCTACAAGAGCCGTGCCCGCTTTACCCTGACCGCTTCCGGGGAATTGGAACAATGGTATCTTCCCCACTTCACCCTGCAGCCGCTGGTGGAAAACGCCATCCATTACGGCGTGGAGGACAGCGATGAGGTATGCGAGATCAACGTGACTGCACAGGCCGACAGCGATGCTTTGACTCTCATTGTCCACAACACCGGCGCACCCATCGCCCCGGAACGGCTGGCCGAGATCCGCACCTTTACCGTTAAGCCGCAGGGCCACGGCATCGGGCTGAAAAATATCTATGAGCGGCTTTCCATGCTGTACGAGAACTTCGTGTTCGATTTTGACAGCGATGAAACCGGTACGACGGTGAAAATCGTGCTGCGGCAGGAGGAACTGAAGGCGCAAACGACCCACACAAACGAATAATCAAAAAGCACCAACGCCGCACTCCGGATCTACTCGAAGTGCGGCGTTGATGTTTAAGGAGAAAGTGCTGTCTGAGATCCCGTGGCAAATTTGGAAGGTAGAGGTATGATGTGGTTTTGCTCTGAGGGTTAAAGTAAGCAGGAAATATGAATGATGTCTATGATCTCTTACAGCAAAGGAAATGGCAGTAAATAGAAAAGGAAGAAAGTCTCTGGAGCTGCTCAGCAGCCGACCATAATATCGATGATCTCGTTGTTGGTTTCCTTCATGCCCTGTTTGCCGAGGCGGCCTACATTCTTGAGGGAGTTCTCAACGCCCTTGGCCACGATGCCATCGCCGCCATGGAACTGGTTGCCCCGGATGTACATATTGTAACCCAGCAGGCCAGCTTCCACTGCTGTGGCGATCTTGGCGGCACAGGAAGCCTTTGCGCCATCGCAGATGACACCGGACACAACGGCCAGCGCATTGACGACGGTGTGAATAACTGCTTCGTAATCGCCGCCGCAGAGGTAGGCGATACCTGCACCTGCACCTGCGCCTGCGCTGATGGCTCCGCAGTAAGCGGACAGTCGGCCGATGGGCGTCTTTTCATGGATGGTGGTCAGGTTGGAAAGGGTCAGAGCACGCAGCAGTTTTTCATCGCTGACCTTCAGTTCCCGTGCGTACACGATGACCGGCACAGAGGTGGTGATGCCCTGATTGCCGCTGCCGGAGTTGATGACCACCGGCTGCTCGCAGCCGT
>CALDNF010000273.1 GCA_937917475.1 uncultured Faecalibacterium sp. | reverse complement strand
TTGCGACCATCGCATTCTGCGGAGTCAGCTGGTATGCGCCGCCAAAGGGCATCAGGACCGTCGCTGCACCGATGGTGGAGTCGAACCGCTCGGCAAGGCCCTTCTTGCTGCACACATTCAGGTCGCCCACCATGTTCTTCATCTTCTGCGCAAAGGTCACGCCGGCCCACTGCGGCTGCCAGACGCTCATCTTCTCGATGTGGACGTCCTGATGCTTCTCTGCACCGTTGGAGTTGAGGAACTCCCGGCTGATGTTGACGATGGACACCCCGTTCCAGACCATGTTCAGCCGCTTTTCCTCGGTGACTTTTGCCACAGGAGTAGCTTCAAGGTTTTCTTCATTGGCAAGAGCGATAAACTTGTCCACGTCCTCGGGGGCGAGGGCAACGGCCATACGCTCCTGGCTCTCGCTGATAGCCAGCTCGGTGCCATCCAGGCCCTCGTACTTCTTGGTGACCTTGTTCAGGTCGATATACAGACCGTCGGCCAGTTCGCCGATGGCCACCGAAACGCCGCCTGCGCCGAAATCGTTGCAGCGTTTGATCATCTTGCAGGCATCCTCCCGGCGGAACAGACGCTGAAGCTTCCGCTCGATGGGGGCATTGCCTTTCTGCACCTCGGCACCGCAGCTTTCAAGGCTCTCATGGTTGTGGGCCTTGGAGGAACCGGTTGCGCCGCCGATGCCGTCACGGCCGGTGCGGCCGCCCAGCAGAACGATCACATCACCGGGGGCGGGGCACTCACGGCGGACATGGGAAGCGGGAGTCGCACCCACCACGGCACCGATCTCCATCCGCTTTGCCACATAGCCGGGGTGATAGATCTCATCCACCTGACCGGTGGCAAGGCCGATCTGATTGCCGTAAGAGGAATAGCCGGCAGCAGCGGTGGTCACCAGCTTGCGCTGGGGCAGCTTGCCGGGGATGGTCTGGCTGACCGGCACCAGCGGGTCGCCTGCGCCGGTGACACGCATGGCCTGATAGACGTAGCTGCGGCCGGACAGGGGGTCCCGGATGGCACCGCCGAAGGGCTCGATCTCGGTGGGATGGTTGTGGGTCTCGTTCTTGAACAGGAAGAGCCAGTCCTCGTCCTTGCCGTTGACATCGCACTTGATCTTGACGGTGCAGGCATTGATCTCTTCGGACTCGTCCAGATTTTTGAGGATGCCCTGCTTCTTGAGCTCTTTTGCGCCGATGGTGGCAAGATCCATCATGCAGCGGGGCTTCTCGGTGCGGCCAAGGTCGGCACGCATCGCCATATAGCGGTCAAAGGCCTCCTGCACCACGACATCGTCGATCTGCACCTTGTCCAGAATGGTGCCGAAGGTGGTGTGGCGGCAGTGATCGGACCAGTAGGTGTCGATCATCTTGATCTCGGTGATGGTGGGGTCACGGTGCTCGGAGCGGAAATACTCCTGACAGAACTTGATGTCGCCTAGATCCATGGCAAGGCCCTTGTCCTCAATGAACTTTGCAAGGCCTGCCTCATCCAGCTGATTGAAGCCGTCCAGCACTGCCACAGCAGTGGGCACGGCGTACTCCATCTTCAGGGTAGCTTTGGTCTCCAGCGAAGCCTCACGGGCCTCCACCGGGTTGATGACGTATTTCTTGATCTCGGCCACCTGCTCGTCGGTCAGCTTGCCTTCCAGCAGGTAGACCCGGGCAGAGCGCACCAGCGGACGCTCACCCTGACTGATGAGCTGGATGCACTCGGCGGCAGAATCGGCACGCTGGTCGAACTGGCCGGGCAGGTACTCCACGGCAAAGGACACGCCGTCAGTCTCGGGCAGCTGACGGTAGGTGCGATCCACCGGCGGCTCGCTGAACACCACATCCACGCACTGCTCGAACAGTGCCTCGTCGATGCCCTCTACGTCGTAGCGGTTGAGCAGCCGCAGACCGGCCAGCTCCTTGATGCCCAGCAGCGAGACCAGCTCATTGCGCAGGCCTTCGGCTTCCACGTCGAAGCCGGGTTTCTTTTCAACATAAATACGATATACCATGGGAAATCCCCCTATCATACTTCAAAGTTATCCGTTATGCTTGCTCTGCGATCGCCTTCAGGGCACGCAGACCGATATCCGTCCGCTTATGGAGCTTTTCAAAGCTGATTTTTTCCGCAGCAGCGTAAGCCTGCGTCACAGCAGCGGTCAGGCGGGGAGCCGTGGCAGTCACGCCCAGAACACGTCCGCCGTTGGTCACCAGCTGGCCGTCCTCACGGATGGCCGTACCGGAGTGGTAAACGGTAATGTTCTCCTCCCCTTCCAGCTGGCCGTTGGTCAGGCCGGAGATGGGCTTGCCCTTTTCATAGCTCACCGGGTAGCCGCCGGAAGCCAGAATAACACAGGCCGCTGCCCCATCGGAGAACTTCACTTCCGTGTCCGCCAGATCGCCCTCGGTGCAGGCGGTCATGATCTTGAGCAGGTCGCTTTCCAGCAGGGGCAGCACCACCTGCGTTTCGGGGTCGCCGAAGCGGCAGTTGTACTCAATGACCT
>CALDNF010000272.1 GCA_937917475.1 uncultured Faecalibacterium sp. | reverse complement strand
TCTCAGACAACGCCTGACGGCGTTGCCAGCTCTCCCAAAGGGAGAGCCCTTGGCAGGCCGGTAAAGTTTATGCAGGCTAACTTAAGTTTCTTATAACGCAAAATACCGGGCCTTGTTGTCCAGATTCACAGGCGCGATGCCGTGAATCCAGACCGCAGAGCCCGGCATTTATTGTTTGTGGCAGTAAGTCAGCCGATATGCCAATGGCTCCCCCTTTGGGGGAGCTGGCGAACGAAAGCGAGACTGAGAGGGCTTGCCAATCAAAAATCAGTCTTCGCAGGTCACTTTGATATCCGAGACATAGCCTTCGGTGCCGTTATCCACATAGACGCCCACGGCACCCTTTTCTCCGACGCCATGCTTCATTTTGGGAACCACCAGCAGCGGTTCTTCGGCACCGTTCAGGTAGAAGGATGCCGTCTCATCCTTGATGACCGCCTTGATGGTCAGCCACTCGTCCAGTTCAAGGTCAACGGGTGCTTCGTAGTCGCTAATACCAAAATCCCGGAAATAGCTAAAGGTATAGCCCGGATAGGAAAAATACTGGCAGCCGTGCTTTTTGCGCACCGGGTCGGTGCAGCTGCGGCCATTGGTCGGGCGGACATAGAAGGACTCAAACTCGGCGTTGTTCTCACTGGCACGGAAAACAAAGCCGATAAAGCCGCGTGCATAGTCCGGTGCATCCGGACGGAACCGGCTGCGCAGTCGCATCTCGATCGTGCCGTTGTGAAACTGGACGCCGTTCAGGATCGCGTAGGTGCTGCTATCCGGCTCCCAGAAGCCAACTTCTTTATAGATTCGGGTCACATTTTCCCCGTCCAGCGTTGCGTTTTCCACCACAACACGGTTCGATGTGAAATTTTCAGCGGTCGGTTTCATCTTGTATTCCATGGTCTGTTCTCCTTTTCTGCGGGATGGCGGTTTGTTCATTGGCTTTAGTATACACGCCCGTTCTGGGTTTGAACAGTAGGCACCTTTTTGTAACCACCTCCGGTTCCCTTTCCGGCTTTCCTCTTTGCGGGTCAAATCATGAAGAAGCTTCATTTGACAAATCAAATTTGGTATCTTATACTGTTTTCTATCGCATAGTATGTCAAAAAACGGAAAAAGGATAGGATAATGTCATGCTGACTCTGGATAAGATCTACCACGCCGCCTTCGTCCTCAAGGATGTCGCCCGCAAGACCGACCTCATCGAGGCTCCCCGCCTGTCAAAGGACTGCCATATCTACCTCAAGACCGAAAACCTGCAGGTCACCGGCAGCTTCAAGGTCCGGGGCGCATACTATAAGATCAGCCAGCTCTCCAAAGAGGAGAGCGAGAAGGGCGTCATCGCCTGCTCCGCCGGCAATCATGCTCAGGGCGTAGCCCTTGCCGCCACCCGTCGGGGCATCAAGAGCATCGTCTGTATGCCGGACGGTGCCCCCATCATGAAGGTGGAAAACACCAAGAATCTGGGTGCAGAGGTCTGCCTTGTGCCCGGCACCTACGACGATGCCCACGACAAGGCTGTGGAACTGCAGGCCGAAACTGGCATGACCTTCATCCACCCCTATGACGACGAGCAGGTCATCGCCGGTCAGGGCACCATCGGTCTGGAAATTCTGGATCAGCTGCCCGACGTGGATGCCGTGATCGTCCCGGTAGGCGGCGGCGGCCTGATTTCCGGTGTTGCCTTTGCCATCAAGAGCCTGAAGCCGGATGTCAAGGTCTACGGCGTGCAGGCCGAGGGTGCCCCCAGTATGTACCGCTCCCTCCACGAACACAAATATCAGACTCTTTCCGCCGTTTCCACCTTTGCCGATGGAATTCAGGTCAAGACTCCCGGCGAGCTGACTTACCAGCTCTGCGAGGACTATGTGGACGACATCGTGACCGTCAGTGAGGACGAGACCGCCGCCGCCATCCTCTCCCTGATGGAAAATCAGAAGCTGGTGGCCGAAGGTGCCGGTGCCGTGCCTGTGGCCGCTGCCCTCTTCCACAAGCTGCCCATCGAGGGCAAAAAAGTGGTCTGTCTGGTCTCCGGCGGCAACATTGATGTGAACATCCTCAACCGTGTCATCACCCGGGGCCTTGTGATGAGCGGCCGCAAAGCCAACCTGACCATTGCTCTGGAGGACAAGCCCGGCCAGCTGGAACGGGTGGCCGCTGTGGTCTCCCGCTGCGGCAGCAACGTGGTGTCGGTGCTCCACGACGGCTCCGACCCCAACATGCCCATTTCCAGCTGCTTCCTCAAGCTGGCCCTTGAGACGAGAGACCACGCTCAGATCGAGCAGATCCGGCAGGAGCTCACCAAAGAGGGCTTCCAGCTGGTGGCAGAACGAGTATAATCACGTTGATACGACAAAAGGCAGTGCCAACGGCACTGCCTTTTTCTGTATTTTTCTGTAAACTGCGGACCGGTTATTTCTGCACGCCGCCCTCGCACTGCTCGATGAACTGCTTGGCCACCCGGGGGCTGCGGCCTCCGGAACGGATGGCGAAGGCTTCCGCCTTGACCATCAGTTCGTCCATCGGCATCTCGATGTGATGCTGCTTTGCCAGCTCGGTCAGGATGGCCTCAAACCGGGCCTTCTCGGGCCGCTGGAAGGTCACCGTCAGACCGAATCGGGCCGACAGGCTCATGAGCTCCTGCCGGGTGTCGGCTTCGTGGATGTCGTCGCCGGTACGGTCGGTCAGGGTCTCCTTGATGAGGTGGCGGCGGTTGGAAGTGGCGTAGACCGCAATGTTCCGGGCCCGGCCTCCCACGCTGCCTTCCAGGATGGCCTTCAGAGCTGCAAAGTTGTCGTCGTTGGCGGTAAAGCTCAGGTCGTCGATGAAGAGCACAAACTTGAGCGGATTGGCCGCCAATTTGTCCATTAGGTCGGGAATCTGGTAAAGCTGGTTTTTCTTGACCTCCACCAGCCGCAGACCCTCGGAAGCGAACTCATTGGCAATGGCCTTGACGGTGCTGGATTTGCCGGTTCCGGCATCGCCGTAGAGCAGGACATTGTTGGCGGGCATCCCGGCCAGCAGGGCCTTGGTGTTGGCAATGACCTTTTCCCGCTCCTTCTCGTAGCCCGGCAGCTCCGAAAGCTTCTGGGGGTCGGGATACTTCACCGGCACCAGACGGCCATTCTCCACCGTGAACACATGGTGCTTGGCAAACATGCCATAGCCTTTCTTTCCTACTTCGCTCATCCGCTGCGCATAGGCGGCAGCAAGGTCAATGCTGCAAGTCTCCCACCGGGGCAGAAAAGCCAGTTCCGGCCGCTGGGACTGCTCGGAGTAGGCCGTTTGGAACAGCTCGTCCAGCGTCAGTCCGCAAAGCTCCTGCAAAAAAGCCAGCTCGCTGTCCAGTGCTGCCTGCAATACCGGCGAAAGGCTCCCGGCTGCAGCCTGCCGCACGCAGACCGTCTCGGTCTCCAGCACAGCGGCGGAGAGATATTCTCCCAAATTGGTGGTGTGTTCGAAGAGGGCGGCTTCAAATGATGCCACTGCATCGCAGACCGGGCCCATGCTCCGGCTTCCCGCCTCCATCCGGTCGGTCAGGTCCACCAGTTTTGCCACCACCGGGTCTTCCAGCAAGGCACGAAAGATCACAAGGCCATGAAGATGGGCGTTCCATTCTCTGAGTTTCATAATATCCTATCCTTTTGATTGATCTGTTATATACCGCAGGGCCCGCCGCCTTGCGGTATGGCCCGGGCGTGACCCGATATGCCAAGGGCTCTCCCTTTGGGAGAGCTGGCAAAGCCGCAGGCTTTGACTGAGAGGGGCAAGCCCATTAAAAGTATACAGCGAACCCCGGCCAATCGCAACCCTGTGTTCAATTATCTTCATCTTTCTTGCGATTCACTTTACAAAACGTCGATTGACAAGAGCCCGATTTATAGTATAATTAATCCAACAAATGCGCAGATGGGAAAAAGTAGCAGACAGACCGTATTTTGCAGAGAGCTGCCGGACGGTGCAAGGCAGCAGATGCACTGGATGTGAAGTCCTCCCGGAGCAGCCTGCCCAAGGGCTTTTGCCTGTTAAGCAGTGCCGGTTGCAGCCGTTAGCGTGCCGGGGTTTGCTGGAACCCCATGAGCGGGTGCGGAAGATGCCGCACCAACGAGAGTGGTACCGCAGAGAGCTTGTTTTTCAAGGTCTTTGTCTCTTGATTTTGCAGGGGACAAGGACCTTTTCTTTTAAAGAGTCCCCTGCGTGAAACGTGTACAGGATAGAAGGATTAGGAAACAGGAGAAACTCACCATGCAGTTGAATGGTTCTCAGATCTTTGTCGAGGTCCTCTGTGAACAGGGCGTAGACACCATCTTCGGCTACCCCGGCGGCGCAGTGCTCAATCTCTACGATGAGCTCTACAAGAACTCCGACCGTATCCACCATGTGCTCACAGCTCACGAGCAGGGCGCATCCCATGCAGCGGACGGCTATGCCCGTGCCACCGGACGCACCGGCGTCGTACTGGCCACCAGCGGCCCGGGTGCCACCAATCTGGTCACCGGCATTGCCACCGCCTACATGGACTCGGTGCCCATGGTCGCCTTTACCGGCAACGTTGCCACCCCGGGCATTGGCCGTGACAGCTTTCAGGAAGTGTATATCGAGGGCATCACTCAGCCCATCACCAAACACAACTTCACGGTGCGTCGGGTCGAAGATCTGGCCGATACCATGCGGGCAGCCTTCCGCATCGCACAGAGCGGCCGCAAGGGCCCGGTGCTGGTGGACATTCCCAAGGATGTGACCGCAAATGTCTGCGAGTTCACCCCCAAGCACCCGGAGCCTATCCGCACCGTCACCAGCTTTGATCCCCAGCAGGTCCAGTGGGCCGCAGAGATCATCAATGCGGCAGAGCGGCCGCTGGTCTACTTCGGCGGCGGCGTCCGCTCCGCAGCCAGCTGCCAGCCCCTGCGGGATCTGCTGCACAAGGCGGAGATCCCTGCAACTTATACCCTGATGGGTGCGGGCATCGTCCCCTACGGCGACCCGCTGAGTCTGGGCATGGTCGGCATGCACGGCTGCTACACCTCCAACCGGGCCGTTGCAGACTGCGACGTTCTCATCGCCGTGGGCACCCGCTTCTCGGACCGTGTGGCCCTGAACCCCAAGACCTTTGCCAAGAACGCCACCATCATCCAGATCGATATCGACGCTTCGGAGCTGGGCAAGAATGTGGACGTGGATCTGTCCATCGTGGGCGATGCCGCCTATGTGCTCAATGCCATGCTTCCTCAGATCAAGGAGGCCAAGCACACCGACTGGATGAAGATGATCCACGAGTGGCAGGCACAGGATTACCACCCGGTCTCCGACCCTTCCCGCCTGATGCCCCATCAGGTCATCGGCGAGGTCTGCAACCAGTGTGGCCCTGAGGCCGTATACGTCACAGACGTGGGCCAGCACCAGATGTGGGCGGCGCAGT
>CALDNF010000271.1 GCA_937917475.1 uncultured Faecalibacterium sp. | reverse complement strand
GCCCTCGGTGTAGTCCATAACGAACATATGGTCGGTGAACTTCTTGCCGAAGCCCAGCTTGCTCTCGTCCTGAGGCTTCTCCTTGGGAGAAGTGGTACGAGTGATCTTGATATCCAACATGATAAAATTCCCTCTTTTCTGATCTCACACAGCTCCGGTACACAACGGCATAAGCCAGCACCGAAATGTAGAATGTTGTTTTCTATTATAATGGGCTGCGCTGTTTTTGCAAGGAATCAAAAAATCTTTCATCTTTGCCGGGTGTAAGTTGTCGCAAATTGTGATAGAATAGGAAAAAACCTCTCCGTCATCCCTTCGGGATGCCACCTCTCCTAGTAGGAGAGGCCTTGGCAGTCGATTTTACTTCATCTCTTTGCCAAGGGCTCCCATATTAGGGGAGCTGGCGGGCGGAGCCCGACTGAGAGGTTAAACGAGGATTCGCAGGAAAGGATATAGATTTCTATGATCAACGGCGTGATATTTGACATGGACGGCCTGATGTTTGACACGGAGAAGATGTGGGCCTCCTTCTGGGAACCGGCACTGGCCCGGCTGGGGCTGACTTATAAGGAAGGGCTGGCCGAAGCCGCCCGGGGCACGGCGGGCGAGACCACCCGGGAAGTGGTGCGGAAGTTCTATGGCCCGGACTGCGATGCGGCAGCCATTGTGGACAGCCTGCACGCCGTGGCTGACGAGGCATTTGAGGCCCCGGTGCCCAAAAAGCCGGGCATCGACGAGCTGTTGGCCTGGCTGGACGAAAACCATATCCCCATGGCTGTGGCTTCTTCCAGCCGGGAAAGATCCATCCGGCATCATCTGGACAATTGGGGGATGACCCACTATTTCAAGGCCATCGTCTCGGGCCAGCACGTTGCCCGCTCCAAGCCCGACCCGGAGATCTTTCTGCTGGCGGCAAAAAAGCTGGGCCTGCCGCCGGAGCACTGCCTTGTGCTGGAGGACAGCTACAACGGCATCCGTGCCGGAGCTGCGGGCGGTTTTGTCACCGTGATGGTCCCCGACCTCATGCAGCCGGACGAAGAGATGCGCCGCCTGTACACGGCGGAGTGTGCAAGCCTCTTTGAAGTGCTGGATAAATTAAAGAAGGGCATTTTATAAGATCGTTTTCCACCTTGCACAAATTCGGAAGCTGTTTTTTGTCCATGGTGCGAATGGACAGCGAAAAAAGGCCTTGATATACTAATTGCGTAATAACAGGGTGTTACTCCTCGGAGGCGCTACTTGCATGGAATCCTTCTCTTAAAAAGGGAGGGAGTGTAGGTCGGTTGCATTCGGGGTTTTTCTTTTTTCTGAACACTCGAGGCAGCAGGGAGCGCACGGGATGAAAATTATCAAGCAGATCAACAACAATGCTGCATTGGCACTGGATGGAAACGGCAAGGAGCTGGTGGTCCTTGGCCGTGGTGTTGGCTTCCCCAAAATGCCCTACGAGCTGACGGACCTTTCCCGTGTGGAAAGGACGTTTTACGATGTAAATCCCAAATATTTTGGTATGGCGGCAAATCTGCCTCGGTCTCTTGTACTGGCCTGCGCTGAGATCACAGAAAAAGCAGAGGTGGAGCTGGACTGTGCGCTGAACCCGAACCTGCCTTTTACGCTGGCAGATCACCTGAATTTTGCGGCGGAACGGCTGAACAAGGGCATTGAGGTACCCACGCCGCTGGCTTACGATGTCCGCCATTTATATCCCCGTGAGACCGAGCTTGCAGAGCAGGCCCGGGAACTGCTGGCCCAGACCGTGGGACTGGAACTGCCCCAGAGCGAAGTGGTGAACATTGCGCTCCACCTGATCAACGCAGAAGCAGAAGCCGGGGATATGCACTCCATGATGATGACCATCAAGGCCCTTTCGGATGTGGATGCCATCGTGGAAAAAGACCTTGCCATCCGGCTCGACAAAGAGAGCTTTTCTTATTCCCGCTTTTCCATGCACCTGCGGTATCTCATCCAGCGGCTTGCGTCCGGCAAGCAGGTGGAGAACCGTATCAGCGGGATGCTTGTTCAGGTCAAACGAGAATGTCCGCAGGCGTATCACTGCGCTTGCAGCATTGCAGACTATTTCCAGAATACCTGGAACTGGCAGTGCAACGATGAGGAACGTTTATACCTCACGCTGCACATTGGCCGCTTGCAGGAGAAAAACGGTGTGTGACCGTTTTCACCTGCCCGGATTTTTGTATGAACTCGCCCGATGGCGCGCGTTGGGCGATTCAGAAGATATTGACTGAGAGGGAGGCCCTCTGCCATGGATCGTGAACAGTTTCTGGAGCAGCTTTACGCTCCTGTCGGCGGAAAAGAAAACATAGGCCTGTGTGAATTCCGCAACGGCAGCCTGTCTGTCACGGTAAAAGACCGCAGTTTGGTTGAACTCGATGCCATCCGTAAGCTGCCCGGTGTGAAAGACGCAGAATTTCTGCGCAGCCGGCTGCGGCTTACGCTGGACCCCAAAATTATGGAGGAGATACAAATGGCAAAAAAAGAAGATTACGGCGTTTTGGCCGAACAGATCCTCAGCCTTGTGGGCGGTGCCGAAAATGTGAGCAATGCGACCCATTGCGCCACCCGGCTGCGCTTTAACCTGAAAGATGAATCCAAGGCGGATACCGACGCCATCAAGGGCCTGTCCGGTGTTGTAGGTGTGGCACAGGCAAATGGACAGTATCAGGTTATTATTGGTGCCGAAGTGACGCAGGTGTACGAAAAATTGAGCGGTAAGCTGGGCAATGCGCCCGCAGCACCGGCAGCTCCCAAGGGCAAGTGGTACGACCGTGTCATTGACACGCTGACCGGTATTTTTACCCCCATTCTGCCCCCGCTGACCGCAGCTGGCATGATCAAGGCTGTTCTGGCTGTTCTGGTGGCGTTCAAGCTGGTCAGCAACACGTCCAGCACCTATCAGGTCATCAACTTCATGGGTGATGCCACCTTCTACTTCCTGCCGATCCTGCTGGCTAACTCTGCCGCTAAAAAGCTGGGATGCAACCCGTATCTGGCCATGATGCTGGGCGGCATCCTGCTCCACCCCAACTTTGTCAATATGGTGGCGGCTTCCAAAGAGAGCGGTGAGGCGATCACCATCTTCATGCTGCCGATCTATAACGCCAGCTACTCTTCGTCCGTTATCCCCATCATTCTGGGCGTGCTGCTCATGTCCAAGGTGGAGCCTTGGGCAACCCGCATTTCGCCCAAGGCGGTGCGCTTCTTCACTGCACCGCTGATCACCATGTTCGTGTGCGGCATTGCCACCCTGTGTGTGCTGGGCCCGGTGGGCTATGTGATCTCCAATGCACTGGCTGCTGCGATCAACGGCCTGAGCACTCTGGCTCCCTGGCTGGTTCCCACCATCGTTGGCGTGTTCCTGCCTTTCCTGGTCATGACCGGCACCCACCATGCTCTGACCCCCATTGGCATCAACAACCGTATGACCATCGGCTATGATACCATCATCTACCCGGGCCAGCTGGCTTCCAACGTGGCACAGGGTGCTGCCGCTCTGGCAGTTTCCATCAAAACCAAGGACCCCGAGCTCAAGCAGCTGACTTCTGCATCCGGTATCACCGCAGTGTGCGGCATCACCGAGCCGGTACTGTACGGCGTTACCATGAAGATCCGCACTAATATGATCGCAGCCATGGCCGGCGGCGGTGTGGGCGGCTTCTTTATGGGCCTGATGAACACCAAAAACTACTCTGGTGGTTCTCCGGGCCTGCTGACTCTGCCCAGCTACATTGGTCTGGATGCACCCATGTCCAACTTCTACTTCGCCTGCATCGGTGCTGCAATTGCCTTTGTTGTTGCTTTTGCAGTCTCGTTTGTACTGTTCCGTGACGAAAAGAAAAACTGATCCACAAGGGGGACAAAGCAAATGTATTTCCCGAAGAATTTCCTCTGGGGCGGCGCAACTGCGGCCAACCAGTGCGAGGGAGCTTATCTGGAGGACGGCAAGGGCCTGTCCATTCAGGATGTGCTGCCCAAGGGCTTCAAGGTGATCACCCCGGAGCCTACGCCGGATAACCTCAAGCTGAAAGGCATCGATTACTACCACCGCTACAAAGAAGACATCCGTCTGTTTGCAGGCATGGGCTTCAAAGTATACCGCTTTTCCATCGCATGGAGCCGTATCTTCCCCACCGGTGAGGAAGAGCAGCCCAACGAAGCGGGCCTGAAGTTCTACGACAATGTGATCGATGAATGTCACAAGTATGGCATCGAACCGCTGATCACCATCTCCCATTACGAAACTCCCCTTGCACTGGCCCGCAAATACAACGGCTGGAGCAACCGCATTATGATCGACCTGTATCTGAAATATTGCAAGGTGCTGTTCGAGCGGTACAAGGGCAAGGTGAAATACTGGATCACCTTTAACGAGATCAACTCCATCCTGCATCAGCCCTTTGTCAGCGGTGCGATTCTGACCCCGAAGGAGCAGCTGACCAATCAGGAGCTCTATCAGGCCATCCACTATGAACTGGTGGCCAGTGCAAAGGCTGTGGAGCTGGCCCACAGCATTGACCCTGCGTATAAGGTGGGCAGCATGATTCTTGCGGTCACCATTTACCCGCTCACCCCCAACCCCGATGACATCATCGAGGTGATGGAGCTGGACAACGAGGTGTATCTGTTCTCGGATGTGCAGGCACTGGGTGCTTACCCCTACTATGCAAAGCGGGTGTTTGAGGAAAAGGGCGTGAAGCTGGAGATCAGTGAAGAGGACCGTGAGGCACTGACCCACACGGTGGACTTTGTCTCCTTCAGCTATTACTCCAGCAATTGCGCAGCGGCAGACCACTCGCTGGGCGAGCCCACCGGCAGCAATATGGTGCCCACGCTCAAACGCAATCCCTATTCCAAAGTCAGCGAATGGGGCTGGCAGATCGACCCCAAGGGTCTGCGCTACACCCTGAATCGGCTGTACAGCCGGTATCATAAGCCGCTGTTCATTGCGGAAAATGGTCTGGGTGCCAACGATACGCTGGTGCCGGATGGTCACGGCAGCTTTACGGTGGAAGATGACTACCGCATCCGTTATATGAACGACCATCTGGTGCAGGTAAGCGAGGCACTGCACGACGGTGTGGATGTGTTGGGCTACACCAGCTGGGGCTGTATCGATCTGATCTCCTGCTCCACGGCAGAGATCAAAAAGCGGTATGGCATGATCTATGTCGATCTGAACAACGACGGCTCCGGTACGCTGGCACGCTACAAAAAGAAGAGCTACGAGTGGTATCGTCAGGTCATTGCATCCAACGGCGAAAGCTTGCAGACAGACCCGGACAAGCCCATCGTGGTAGAATAAGAAGAACTTGCAAAAATGACCGTCCCAATGGGACGGTCATTTTTGCAGAATGGAGAATTGCTGTTTATAATGAAGGAGAAGAAAATAACTTAGCCTTGCTGTTTTTCTTGAATCAACGTTTCCAGATGCAGACTTTTTTCAATGGGCGCATACACCGCCATCATTGCCAACAGATTTGGGACCCACAATCCGGTCAGCAGGAACACAAACGCACAGTGCGGAACGACAACTGCCATCAGCAGCCAGTAACCCAGCTGGAATACCGCTGAAAGTGCGGTCTGGGGCAGAAAGCCGAGGAACATCCGAACACAGTTGGAAAGTTTCTTGCTGGTGGAACTTTCAAACAGTGCGTTCTGCATCCAGAAATAGCTGCCCAGCGTCAGCAAAATCACAACATCCAGCAGTAAAATCAGCGCAAAGCTTGCAGATACATTGGTCATTTGCGGCAGAGCAAAGGCTGCGTAGACGACCAATGCCCAAAGCACGGTGAACACCTCACCGGGAAGAAGACTGCTCTTGAAGCTCTGCTTCCACACCCGCTTGTAGGTGTGCCACCAGAAACCCGGCTCGTCCCGCAGAGCACGGAGGATGGTATCATAGAGACCGGTCAAGGCCGGGCCCACCAGCCAGCCGGTGCACAAAGCTGCCAACAGGCAGAGCGGCAGACTGCCCATCCAGAGGGCAAGCCCCACCAGACCCGCCGCAGGGACACAGGCCAGCAGTGCCAGCGAGCCAGACAGAAAAATGCCATCCAGATCACGACTCAAAATCTCAACCAACCGGGCAAGCCCTTTCTTGCGGGGAGTATCCGGGCTGATGCCTGCGCCCTCCGGCATAAATTCGGACCGTCCAAACAGCATTTTGCTTTCACCTCTCTATGGCTTTATTGTAGCACAGCGGAATAAAATGCGGTTGCACAAAAACGACCGCTTTCTTGAAGAAAACCGGCATTTGGATCCGGATTATTTTGGCGGAACGCCTGCCCGTACGGTCACGTTTTCAAAGCTGACATTTTGGCAGTGCTGCATCTGGATGTTCTGGGCGGGGCCGTTGTTGTCTTCCAGAATCACATCCTTGAAGCGGACAAGCTTTACTTCGTACCCCGGCTCGTCGAAGCCTTTCAGCTCAATGGCCGGGCAGGGATGCCACATATGGTCGTGGTCGATGAATCGGCCCAGCAGAGTCACTCGCTCATAGCGGAAATTTTCCAGCACCGGCGGCACATCGGAGCCGATGCCGTCATCGTTATACCCCACCGAATGGACCATTACATGAGAAAGGATGCAGTCCCGCACTTCCACATTGCGGACGTAGCCGCCCCGCTTTTTCGTGGCCTTGATCTCCAATCCGGAGGTGGACACGGCCATATCACAGTCCCAGATCTTCACATCCTCTACGCCGCCGCTCATCTCACTGCCGATGCAGATTCCATGGCCGAAACCGCTGTGGCAGTCGAACACCCGAATGTGTTTTGTCGGGCGGTTGATGGCGTTGCCTTCCGGGTTCTTACCGGACTTGATGGCCACCGCATCGTCACCGGTACAGAATTCGCAGGCGAAGATCGTACAGTTGGTGGAAGAATCTGGGTCCCAGCCGTCGCCGTTCCACACACCATCCGATTGGATGGTGCAGTGGTCGGTCACGATCTGGTCCGAGTAGACCATGTGCAGGTTCCAGCTGGCACCGTTGGCAAAGGCCAGCCCCTGCATCCAGATATTCCGGCAGTTGCTCATGTTGACAAGGCGGGGGCGGACACGGCCGGGAATGGTATCGGCATTTTCACAGGAAGACACGAGGTCTGCGTTCTGGGCGAGATATTCTTTCAGCCGTTCCCGCTCGCTTTCAATGATGCGGCTGGCCAGCAGCTTGCCGCCGGAGGCAATGGTGCCTTTGCCCCGCAGGATCACGTTTTCGCAGTTCGGCCCAGCGGTGTGGTCGAGGGTGCCAAGATTCAGCAGGCTGCTGTAACACTCCATTTCGGTGCCCTCAAAGCGGCTGGGAATACGGGGCAGGTAGTCCTCGGGGTTTGCGGTTCCCTGCAAGACTGCGCCTTCGTCCAGATACAGCTCCATATTGCTGTGGAGCCGCAGGGCACCGGTCAGATATACGCCCGCCGGGAAATACACGCACTCGGTTTCTGTGCAGTCATCAATGGCTTTTTGCAGGGCGGAAGTGTTCATGACCTTGCCATCGCCTGCTGCAAAATAAGGCGCAGCGGTCACATCCAGACGATGTTTGGCAGACGTGGTGCGGACGGTCAGCTCACCCATACCGCCGCCCCGCCACTGGACGAACAAGACATATTCCGTTTCCGGGTGCAGGTGTTCCAGGGTGAAATGAGTTTTGTCAGTCGTGCCTGCGGCGGTGTCGTTCAGCAGGATCGTATAGTTCTCCACAGCCTTTGCAGGAGCGGGCTTGTCCCAGAACAGAGTGATGGTGGTATCGGTGCAACAGGCGGTCAAGCCATTCTGCGAGAAGTAATGGTTCGGCATAAAAACTCCTTATCGCAAACTTTTATAAGTGTCCAGATAGCGCAGGCCCAGAGTCCGCAGGCTTTCGGTCGTAAAATGCAGTCCGTCCGGACGTGCGGTCAAACCGGCCGCAGATACCACAGCGCACTTCGGCAGCTGTGCGGTCAGCTCCGGCAGACGGCGGTTGAACTTCTTCAGCAGCTCGGCCGGGGTGCCGTGAAATCCGTTCTCCGGGTAGCCTAGTTCCCCCACCACGATGGGCAGGTCTCCGAGCTCATCCCGGAAAGCCCGCATGGTGCGCAGGAACTGCTCCGGGTAGGCTTCCAGCTGCTCCGGGGCAAGGCAGTCGCTTTCGCCCTGATGCCACAGGATCGCAGTCAGCGCAGAAGTCCGCATGGCCAGCTTTGCCTGAAAAACGGCATGGTCGAACAGCACTTCGCCCGGCTGCCACTGGCTGATGCGAGTGCCGCCATCGGCGCAGGGGATCAGGCCGATTTTAGCCCCGGTTTCTTTTTGCAGCTGCGCCGCAAAGCTGGCGGCAAGGTTTGCGCCGCTGCGGGGGCAGGAACCTTCTGCCACGGCACGGTCTACATTGATGGGCTCGCTCATTTCCTGCCAGCGGCCCATCCGCAGCATGAAGCAATCCGGAGCGGTGATGGCATTTTCAGCGGTCAGGTCACCGCGGCCGGCCATATTGGATTGGCCCACCAACAAAAAGGAACGAATATCATCTGCTGCTTCATGCAGTCCATCGTTGATCCACAAAGACATAACAAACGCCTCCTGCTATATTTTTATCCAGTATAACACAAAAGCAGCCGACATTAACAAACGGCTGCTTTTATGCTTATGATGAAGAAGGAGAAAACCAGAGCAAAAAGGTCTGGAAGGTTTCCGCACTCCGGGTGGTTGTTGTGGAAAATGGAGCACCTCGGAGCTGCACGCTGCGGAATTCCTGTGGCTTTAGAATAGCACACTTTTTCGATTTTCGCCTGTATAAATCCGACATTCTTCTTGAAGCAAAGCGACATTTTAGAGTCGGGGCTTGAAAATTATAATAAGGTATATTATTCTAAAGGCAGAAGAAAAGGAGAAGGAGGAATCCGCTTGCATACGCTGTTGATCGTGGACGATGAGGAGATCGAGCGCGAGGGAATGGCGCAGTTCATCCCATGGGATTCTTATGAAATGAAGGTGGTCGGCACGGCCCGGAATGGTGCCGAAGGCCTTGAAAAAATTGCAAAGTACAAGCCCGACCTCGCCATCGTGGACATCAAGATGCCGGTGATGAACGGCATTGAGATGATCCGGCAAGCGAAAGCGCAGTACCCGGATATGACCTTCGTGGTGCTTTCCGGTTATGGAGACTATGAATTTACCAGTCAGGCCATGGAACTGGGCGTACGGCACTACATCCTCAAGCCCTGCGACGAATCCAAGATGATTCCGGTGCTGAACAAGGCCATTGCCGAATTGGAAGAGACCCGTGCCCAGAATGCCCGTTCCGAAAAAGTGGAAGCGGAAGCACGGATGCTCAAGCCCTACGCACGGGAACAACTGTTCCGTGATCTGCTGCTTGGCCGGGCCACCGGCAGCAGCGGAACACGCCAGCTGCTTGAAGACTTGGGCGGTGCAGAACGTTCGGTGCTGCTGCTGGACTTCCGGCTCAAGTGCGGCTTTGATTCGCTGGAGCGATACGTTGTCGGCAATATGCTGGGGGACCTGCTGCCGGATGGCACGCTACTCATGACCACCGGCATTGACCGGGATGTGCTGGTGCTGGCCGATGCCGCTGCAAACCCCAGCATTGAAAATGCGGTACAGGTGCTCAAGAAGGAGTTCAAGCGGTTTGAAACGACCACCATGCTCTCCGCTGCCAGCCGGGTGGGGACGCTGGATGAACTTTCTATCCTGTTCCAGCAGGTGCAGGAGCTTTTGCGGCTGAACCCGGATGAAAACGAAACTGCTCTTCTGCGTCCCAGCCAGAACACGGCCCTGCCCGAAACCGTCAACGAGATTTTTGATTTCCGCCGCCTGCAGCAGGCGGGCAGCTACGAAGAACTGCTGCAGGAATTGGCCCTTTCGTTTGCAAAGATGGAGGTCAAAAACTACCGCCCGAAACAGCGGGAACAGCTTTGCGAGCTGGCGTGGCGGCTGCTGTTTGAGGGAAAAGCTGCCCCGGAAGACTCCCTGTCCGCATGGGCCGATGCCCTGACTGCTGCGTGGAACCTGCCCCAGCCGGATGCCCGCAGCCGGGAGATCTTCCTCGCCATTTATGAAAATCTCTCCGAGCCGGAGTTTGGCTTGCAGACCATCGCACAGGAGCGGTTATTCATGAGCGAGGATCACCTGCGGCGCATTTTCTCCCAGATGACCGGCACACGTTTTTCAGGTTATCTGGAACACTGCCGCATCACGCAGGCACAGCGGCTTTTGGAGTATCAGCCCGATATGAAGATCAGCCGTCTGGCGGAACTGGTGGGTTACCCGCTGGACGGACAGTATTTTTCCAAGGTGTTCCGTAAAATTTGCGGCGTGACGCCGACGGAATATAGAAACAAGCACTAAAATTTCAGAAAGTATCCATGAGAAAATGTCGGTTTTTTCCAAGAGAAAGACCGGCATTTTCCATTTTGTTTTTGAAAAAAAGCGATACAATAGAATCAACAAAAGGGTGTGCACAAACCGGGGAGCGACGGCTCTACTGTAACGAAAACACGAAGGAAAATGGAGGAACAAATTATGAAGATCTCTCGCAGAAGTTTCCTGAAAGCTGCTGGTGTCGCTGGTATGGCCGGTGCGCTCGCCGCATGCGGCGGCAGTTCCGCAAGCTCCACCGCCGCTTCTTCCACTGCTGCTTCCGGCAGCGCAGCTGCATCCGCTGCAGATGGTGATGTGACCATCCGCATGACCTGGTGGGGCGGCCAGACCCGTCACGACCTGA
>CALDNF010000270.1 GCA_937917475.1 uncultured Faecalibacterium sp. | reverse complement strand
TGGCTTTTGCCATCAGGGTAGAAAGGGTAGTGGGCAGTTCATCGGGCTGCTGCCACCCCATGCTGATGGTCAAACTGCCCTGCGGGTCAGCATCCACCAGAAGAACCTTTTTGCCCTCGGCAGCAAGGCCGACACCCAAGTTTTCACAAGTTGTGGTCTTTCCGGTGCCGCCCTTTTGGTTGACAATGGCAATCGTGGTACATTTCTTTGCGATAAAATCACCTCCTCTGGGAGCCATGCGCAAAGTCATGGTTCGTTCGATTTTGATAGGTCAACTGCATTGTGGTCGGTGCGTTGTACAGAGAGGCAAGCAGATATTGTTTCATGTTTCGGATTGGGCTGCTGTTCTCTGCAAGGCACTTCAGTACAAAGCGGATGTGGTCAGCGTTCAGCTTCATAAAGCGGCTGCGCACGACCTCGGCGGGTTTGTCGTCCCCAGCAATGCGCAGCATCCTGCGGCTGGTGGCACAGGTGTCCACTAGCAAATCCACGATTTGATAGATAGTATCCTCATCGTCCGGGCAGAGCCGAAGCAAGGTATCCACCTCCAAAGACTGTGAAAAATATTCTTCCAGTTGTTCGCGCTTGCTCATCCCATCGACTTCTTCGGAATAGAAGGGATAAGTTTCACTCTTTTCAGTATTATTCTCCTCAGTCTTATTACATCGTGATTTTGCAGGGTCTTGACTTGCGCTTTTGAAGCCTCCAGAATCGTGAAAATCACGATTCTGGAATATTGATTTTGACGATTCCGCCGAAAAGTTTTTCACATATACCAAACTTGGCCTGCCCAAGCCTCTGCGTTTTCGTTCAATCAGACCAAATTCTTCAAGTTCCCGCAGCAACTTGGTTGCTTTGTTGTCTGCGCAACACAATGCCCTCTTGACATCCTCGATTGTGAAGATAATGAACACCCGGCCTTGCTCGTCCAGCCATCCATTTTTGACAGAAAGGCTCATGCGGTCAAGCAGAATACCGTACAGCGTTTTGGCATCGGTTGACAAGGTCTGGAACCGTGGTTCCTGAAACAACGCTTTGGGGATGCGGTAGAATGAGAAAAGTTCTCCAGCCTGTCCGTAGAAGTAGTCAAGGGTCATACGGCTGTGTCAAGGGCTGAAACATAAAATGATACAGAAACATTGTGAAAACCTCCAGTGAAAAGTATTTTGTTGAGAAATAAAAAAGCGCAACTTCGATTTTGGGGTCGAAATTGCGCTATGCACTATGTAATTAGAACTGGAAAAATATTGTCTTACTTTAGCAGCATGAACGAAACATCTTGACAGCAAGCAAATCGGACTGTAAAATACTATCCAATAGATCTTGCTTTTGAAAATGTCCTCATGCTGTTGTGTGGATTCTGAAATGGGAAAGGCGCTTCTTACAAATTGAACGAATCAACGCCGAATATCGTTCATCCTCGCACCTTTGTGTGGGGGTGCGTGAGTGCGTGGTTCGGGAGAGCGCTTGCATGGCATGCAAGAGGTCAGCGGTTCGATCCCGCTAATCTCCACCAAAAAGCACCGTATTTCGCAGGAAGTACGGTGCTTTTCTTTTTTGCATTTTCTTTATAGATAAAGCCCCCTTTCCGCAAAATCAGCGAAAAGGGGGAACACTCAGTTTTATAAGATTCCGTGCACCGAAACCGGCCTTACTCCACGGTCACGCTCTTGGCAAGGTTGCGGGGGTTATCCACATCACAGCCCCGGAGGACGGCCATATAGTAGGCAAACAGCTGCAAAGGCACGATGAGCTGCAGAGGCATCAGCAGGCCCTCGTAATCATCCAGCCGCACCACATAGTCTGCCACGCCCTCGGGCACCTGTGCATCCTTTGTGGTGAACAGAAGGACCCGGGCTCCCCGGCTTTTGGTCTCCTTGGCATTGGAGATGGTCTTTTCGTACACCTGCTTCTGGGTGGCCAGTGCAATGACCGGCACGCCGTCGGTGATCAGGCTGATGGTTCCGTGTTTGAGCTCGCCCGCCGCATAAGCATCCGAGTGGACATAGCTGATCTCCTTGAGCTTGAGGCTGCCTTCCAGCGAAAGGGAATAATCGAACCCACGCCCGATGAAGAAGCAGCTCTGGGTATTGACGAACCGGCTGGCAAGGTATTTGATCTGCTCGCAGTCCGCCAGCCGGGGCTTGATGACCTCCCCTGCCCGGAGCAGCTCAGCGGTGAGATGCTTCGTCTGGGCTTCGGTCAGCTTTCCTTTGGCATAGGCCAGCCGGAACGCCAGCAGGTAGAGCACACACATCTGAACCATATAAGCCTTGGTGGAAGCCACCGCAATCTCAGGCCCGGCGTAGGTGTACAGCACATAGTCTGCCGCCCGGGCGATGGAACTGCCCACCACGTTGACGATAGCCAGCACCGGCACACCCCGGCTCTTTGCCAGCTTGAGGGCTGCCAGCGTATCACTGGTCTCGCCGGACTGACTGATGATCACCACCAGATCGTCGGGGTCCAGAATGGGGTCCCGATACCGGAACTCGCTGGCAATGTCCACCTCGGCAGGCACCCGGGCCAGCGTTTCAATGGCGGCCTTGCCCACCATTCCGGCGTGCATGGCGGTGCCGCAGCCCACCAGATGCACCGTCTTGATCTTCCGCAGCCGGTCATCCGTCAGCTCCGGGATGCGCAGGTCGGGCATCCCATTTTCCACCCGGGGGCTCACGGTAGCTGTAATGGCGGCAGGCTGCTCGTTGATCTCCTTGAGCATGAAGTGAGGGTAGCCGCCCTTTTCAGCGGCTTCCTGATCCCAGTCGGCGGTCAGGATTTCCCGCTCCACCGGCTCACCAAAGGCATCGTAGAAGAGGATACCCCCGGCGGTCACTACCGCCATATCCCCTTCTTCCAGAACGCTGTAGCGGCGGGTGTACTTCAGCAGGGCGGGGATATCGGATGCCACAAAATTTTCGCCCTCGCCCCAGCCCACAATGAGGGGGCTCTCTTTTTTCACAGCGAAAATGGTATCCGGAAAATCCCGGAAGAGGACAGCCAGTGCATAGCTGCCCCGCACCATGGTCAACGCTTCCCGGATGGCCCGCAGCGGCTCACCGTGGTAGCAGCTGTCGATGAGTTTTACCAGCACCTCGGTGTCGGTCTCACTCTCAAAGGAATATCCTTTTGCAATCAGCTTTTCTTTCAGGATCCCGTAATTTTCAATGATGCCATTGTGTACGATGCTGACCCTTGGGGTCGAGTGCGGGTGGCTGTTCACATCGCTGGGCTCTCCATGGGTAGCCCAGCGGGTATGGCCGATGCCGCAGAAGCTTTCGGCCAATTGCTCCACTGCCAGCTTCTGACGCAGCTTTTCCAGCCGCCCCTTGCTTTTGACCACCCGGATGCCGCCCTCCAACGCCAGCGCAACACCGGCGGAGTCGTAACCCCGATACTCCAATTTTTCCAGACCATCCAGCAGCACATCCTGTGCACTGCGCTTTCCGGCATAACCTACGATACCACACATACAAAACACCTCCATGCCGGCCTCCCCCAGCGCAAAAAACACCGGCGGGCGGTCAGCCTGCTTGCAGGGCAGAGAAAGGCCCCATTTTCAGTTTATGTTCTTGTATGGCTTCTTTTGAGGGGATCTGTTACGGTATCGCTGCCGTTTTTTGCCCCTCGCTGCGGCTGGTATAGCCCATGGTCAGCCGGAAAGACATCCGCCGAATGTTTCGATGATCTCTCTCCTCGTCACCCTCACGGCTGTCACCCGTGTGGCCCGGCGCTTTTTGTCAGCTGTAGTTCCACATTCCTTCTTTCATAGCCCTCTCAGGCTCGCTTCGTTCGCCAGCTCTCCCAGTGGGAGAGCCTTTGGCAGACCGGTCAGATTTCTTCAAATTGAATCAGGTTTTTCTTTCTATTACAGAGCGAACCCTGCGCTCTCAGCACAGTTTCCTCAATGCAATCGTTTATGCAGTTTCGGCTGCCAGACCAGAACATAGACCTGCAAAAGATTATGCAGGGCCCGGTCAAAAAGCAGAAATGCCACATTGCCCATGGCAAGGGTGGCCAGTGAGACCACAAGGGCCGTCGTTTTAAGTTCCTGCGAGATGCTGCCTGCCGGGACCAGCAGCAGCACCAGCCCATACATGGCAAGCACTGCGCCGTTGCAGAGCAGCAGCTTGCATCCTCCCCGCAGCAAAGCAGGCCGGATTCGGTCAAAGCGGGGTTTGACCAGCGGGTAATAGCCCAGCAGAAACACAAAGGTCAAGGCAACTTCCTTATCTGGCACAAAGAGCAGGCTCAGCAGGCTGACCGCTCCGTATGCAGTCCAGGCCATGGTCTTGCCGCACTCCACGCAGACCACTGCGATCAGCAGGCTTGCCACTGCCGGAGCAATGAACATCAGCACCGGGACCACAGCTCCCAGTAGCATCAATGCCACGCAGAGGGCCGCCGCCATGCCGCAGAAAGCCATGGCCCAGCTTTTGCGGCCCTTCACGGCATCTCCCAGCGCACCGGCTGGTTTTCGGCGTCCAGCGGGTCCACGGCGTGCCGGAGCCCCAGGATCATGATGTTGTCCAGCAGGCTGCGGTTCAACTTCACATCCAACATTCCGTAGGCCCGCACCAGATCATTTGCCACCGCAAGGGACTGCCGCTTGGCGTTTTCAATGGCGGCATCCTTGCTGCTGATGCCATTTGCCAGAAAAACGTTGTACCGACGCTTGATCTTGTCCCGTGCCAGACTTTCGGCATTGTCCATCAGGTAGACCACCCGGCCAATGCACCCGCCGATGTAGTGCATGCTCTTGCGCTGATTGGGGTCATCGGTGGACAGCACCGCATACAGGGCAGCGTACAGATTGCTTTTGGGTTCTGATGCCAACATGTAGTTTTGGGAGAACAGCTGTCGCTGCACCTTGGCCTGATCCAGTTCCTGCACAAAAATGCGCTCCAGCGCAGGGTTTTCCTTTACAGCCTTTTTGTAGGCCCCCCGCAGGAACAGCCCGTCCAGCAGCCGCTGACACTTGCGCTTTGCTGAAAGTGTGCCCCACTGAGCGTCCTGCAGCCGGTGCCAGCCCAACAGCACCTCTACTTGTGCCGCCAGCCGGATCCCCTGCGTCTGGCACATCATCCACTGCCAGTAGGGCAGGCCCTGCAGCCGGGTCATTTTGCAGGTAGCCGGACGTCCCGCCAGACTGTCAGCCAACAGCGCAAACAGCACACCATTGTACCGCAGACGGCGGCAGGAATAGCGACCATAGGACACTGCCATCTGATGCCGCACTCCCCGCATATACCACAGGTAGGTGTTGTAATCACGGATGGTCAGCTCCGGCAGATAGGGTCTCATCCGACCGTTCATCCCTGCATCTCTCCTTTCCAGACAAAGCCCCCCAAGGGCCATTTTTGAATATCAGTGTCAGTATAATCAATTTCACTCAGATTTTCAACTCCCCCATTCCAATTCTCCAACAAAAAACGCATCAGACCCATGGTCTGATGCGGTAAAATCCAATTTTTACTTTTTCTCAAAACGATGCGGGGTGGTCCGCTTTCCGTCAAAGCCGCTCTTGGGCATAGGCTTGGCCGGGCGGTTCTCGTTTTTGGGAGCGTTGTAGTACATATACAGCTGGCAGGGGATCATGCCGTTGTACATCTTGCGGCGTTTGTTGGCCCGCTTGCCGTAATGATGCTCAAAGTCCATATCGGCAGTGATGGCATACACACCGGCACAAGGGTGGGCTTCCATCTGCTGGCCCAGCGTCCGGGCCAATTTGGCAGCTCCCTCAATGGTGCTCATCCGCTCGCCGTAAGGGGGGTTGGTCAGGACGATGGCCTCGCTCTTTGCGGCAAAGTCTGCCACATCCGCCACCTCAAAGTGGCAGCGTTTTTCCACACCGGCCAGCTTGGCGTTGGCGTTGGCCAGTGCCACGGCGGCGGGGTCGATATCGTAGCCAAAGGCTTCAAAACCCACGTCCAGCTTCGACTCAGCCAGAGCTTTCTGCCGCTGCTCGGCCCAGACCGATGCAGGCACAAAGTTGTACCGCTCGGCGGCAAACCGCCGCTTGAGGCCGGGGGCGATGTTCATAGCTTTCTGGGCCGCTTCAATGAGCAGGGTGCCGCTGCCGCAGAAGGGGTCCTCCACCAGACTGTCCCGGCGGACACGGCCCAGATCGGCAATGGTCGCCGCCAGAGTCTCCCGGATGGGAGCTTCCATGGCGTTGCGGCGGTAGCCCCGCTTGTGCAGGCCCTCGCCGGTGGTGTCCAGCATGATCTCGCAGACGTTCTTCCGGAGCATGAACCGGATTTTGTACTCTGCGCCGGTCTCGGGCAGGACACTGGTCTTGTGCTTGAACATCAGCCGCTTGACCACTGCCTTTTTGATGATGCTCTGGCAGGCGGGCACACTGGTGAGCTGGCTGTTCAGGGACGAGCCGCTGACCGGGAACGCTGCGTCAGCAGGCAGCAGCTCCTCCCAGGGAATTGCATACACGCCGTCGAACAACTCATCAAAGGTAGAAGCCGGGTAGGTGTTCAGCAGCAGCATCACACGCTCCACCGTCCGCAGGTTGAGGTTTGCGGCAGCGATCATGTCAGCCCCGCCCTTGAAGGTCAGCCGGCCATCGCTGACCCGGATATCCTCTGCACCGATGCGGCGGAGCTCAAAGTTGGCGGTGGACTCGCACCCAAAAAAACAGGGGGCGATCAATTCAAATTTTGCGGGCATTTCGTTATCCTTTCCTGTGCTCAAAAAACAGGCCCGCCCCACCGGGGCAGGCCCAAAGGTTCTTGTCTGTGGTCAGAGCTCAGCGGCCGCCCCGGCGGCTGCGGGGAGCATAACCGCCGCCCCGGCGGTTGTTGGTCTCGTGGTCGAGGTCGGCCATCTTT
>CALDNF010000269.1 GCA_937917475.1 uncultured Faecalibacterium sp. | reverse complement strand
CCGTTGAAGGTCTGGCTGGCTTCCAGCATACCGTTGTAGAACTGCCCGCCCTCGCTGGTGGCGGCTTTTACCGCCTCTTCCAGCTCGTTGAATCCAACCTTGCCGTCCGAGATGCGCTTGTACAGGTCGCTCATGCTCTCGCCGGTGGCGTCACAGATCTGATTGAGCGGGTTGAAACCTGCATCGATCATCATGTTGACGTTTTCCAGCGTGACTTTCTGGGCACTGGACATCTTGCCATAGGCCCGGACGAGGGTCTGCATCTTGTCCGCATTGCCCAGAGAGATATCACCCAGCATTTTCAGAACGCCGGTGGTATCGTCCGCCGCAATGCCGAACTGCAGCAGGGTCTGGGTGCCCTCGGTCAGGTCAGACAGGCTGAAGGGGGTGGAAGCCGCCATTTTGCGAATCGCTTCCAGCTTCTCGGCGGCAAGCTGTTCGTCGCCCAGCATGACCTTGAAGTTGGTCAGATAGCTCTCCATGTCCCGGTTGTAGGACAGGCCGCTTCTGACCACGCTCATCAGAGCATCGGAGGCTTTCCGGGCAAAATCGGCAATCATCTGCCCGGCGGCGACCGTCCACTTGTTGACGCTCTGTTCCGCCGGGTCACTGTTCAGCCGGACGTCGCCAGTGATACTGAAATCAGCCATTGGGATTCACCTCCTCATCTCCACGCCGGAGCCGTGCCAGAAATGCGGCATTGTGGTCAGCGACCGTGACCGCCGCCCGGGTATGCCGCAATTCTTTGGGCAGGGCAAATCGTTCCTTCAGGTCCTCATACTGCTGGCGTTGTTTTCCCTCCATGCCGGAGGTGTCCATGGTGCGCCAGGAAATGATCTTTGCCATGGTGGTTTCTTCCGGCAGGCTCCGCAGCAGGGCCAGAAACCGCCACCAGTGGATGTGCTCTGTGGTCAGGTCGATGTGATAAGCCTGCTGAAAGGCAGCAATCAGATACCCGGCATCACAGGCAAAATCCATAGCAAGCTCTCCGGAGCCGCTGCCTTTGCCGCCGGAATCTCCGGGCGGGTCTGCCCCATGATAGAAGCGCAGCAGGCTCTCGTAGGCATCCGGAGCCAGCTGCGGCGGGATGGGCTCACGGTAGAATCGCCGAAGAGCTTCCTGCGCAAAGGCAAGCGGGTCTTTTTTCTCCTGCCTGCGCTGGTACTGATTCGACAGCCAGACCATGGGGCGGAAATCCGGGTCAATGGCCCGGCCCTCCCACTCCGTGGGCAGCGGTTCCAGCAGAAGGTCAGCCATGGTGACGGCGGCGGTGCTTTGCCTTGCGCCGCTGCTCACGGTTCAGCTGAGGGGCCAGAACACTGGGGTCGAACTGCTTCTTTTCCTGATTGGCGGCCCGGGTCAGCTCGGTCATCACGGTCAGGGCCTTGCCCAGATCATTGCCGTCCATTCCCAGAGAAGCGGCTGCGCCTGCGCCCAGCACGTCGTCAATAAAGGCTTCTATGATGCGGCACTGGCCCCGGAGGCCCTCGGCGTAGCTCATATCGGGGTTCTGCTGTGTCCGCTGACGTTCGGCTTCCTCGGCCCTGTCCAGCTTTGCCTTGGCCTGCTCCAGCCGCTCGACGTCGTTGGCGTTCAGGCTGGAAAATGCAAATTCCTTATCAAAGATTTTCATGGTTTGCTCCTATCAAAAAAGCCCTCGCCGGTCAGGACGAGGGCAATATCATGGGTGTGGATCAGCCTGCGACGGCAGTCGTATAATCGAACTTGGCCGGGGTGCCGATGCCCTTCACATCGCAGGCAAAGGTGGCAATGGCACCGGCGGAGCCGCCCACATCGCTGGTGACGATGAAAACCGCTTCGCCCTTTTCGCCCTGACCGGTGCGCAGGGAGAAATAGAGATAGGGCAGGACAACGCTCTGGCCGGAGCCGTAGATCATCTCATGGCCCAGAATGAAGTCCTGAAAATCATCGCCCTTGCAGCGGTCGCCATTGATAGTGAGGGTGCGCTGCACGCTGCCCTTGGTGGTGACAGGGCCGGTGCGGATGTAGGTGTTGTCGGAGGTGGATGCGTTCAGAGCACCGCTGTGCTCCCGCACATGGTCGGCACAGACGACCCATTTCTTGATATCCTCCTTCTGTCCCGCCTCGGTGCAGACAGCCAGAATAAAGTCATCGGTGTTCTCGATGCCTTTGTAGTCGGCACTCGGGGTGATGCCGGATGCGGTAACAGCTTCAGTAACAGTCATGTTGAAACTCCTTTCGGTTGGTAATAAACGAGCCGGAGCTGCAATTGCATCTTGCAGCTTCCGGCACTGCTGGTAACGATATAGCCGCTGTTGGTCACAGACACGCTCAGCGGCTGTCTGGGGGCTTCCAGTTTTGGGAGGTTGTGCCGGTCGTTCTGGGCCAGCACCCAGTCGGTCAGCTGCTCAAAAAAGCCGCTGTTAGCAATGGAAACGCTCTGGGCTTCGCTGTACTCCCGGCGGGAGAGAAAGACGTAGCTCTTCGCCATGTTCCGGCCCGAGAAGTAGTTGGTCAGCACCGGGTCGGTGGGGCTGTCCT
>CALDNF010000268.1 GCA_937917475.1 uncultured Faecalibacterium sp. | reverse complement strand
TTTATGTCTTTTTCTTGTACTTTTGGCTCTTTTTTACTTTTCAGATACACCCTAGGATACTATCTTAAGCCGTGAGCCAGGCAATGGCAGTGACAGGCCACAGACCAACGCTGGTAGCAACATTGACAGCGGTAAAGCCACCGACCAGAGCGTTCATGAAGGACTTGCCCATGTACTCAGACAAAGCATCCATGCCCTTACTGAACAAATCACCGGTGGAAAGCTTCTTGCCGTTCTCTTCCTTATTCTTGGAGATCCAATTGCGAGAAGTGGCGACACCCCAGACGTAGTTTGCAAACGATGCGATGCCAACGACTGCAAGGGTGCCATAGGTGAACAGATAGGCACCAACAACGGCATCATCGTAGTTGTCGCCGCCAGAGATGTAAGTGATCTCTTCGTCGGTGAGCATATTGTAGTTGCTGGGCATCATGATTTTAGTATTCATAAAAAATCCTCCACAAAAGCAATATTCAAACGATGCGATGCAGAAAACCACACACCGTTTTGATCCATCAGAAGAAATTGGAATTGGTCAGTGCGATCACTGCGCCCACAGGAATGGCGGCCACGCCCACAAAGGTGGCGATGGAGACGGAATCCCGCAGGAAGTTGGCGGGGGACTGGCTCATGTCGTAGCCGATATCATCCATGGCCCGGCCCATGACGGTGAAGAAGTTGCCGTCCGTGTTGTCCGGGTCGCTCAGCCAGTTGGCACACTGGCCCACGCCCCATACAAAGCTGGAGCCCAGCACCAGAACGCCCACGGCAGTGGCAAAACCGCCCAGAACCGTAAATACAGTGGCCTCGCCGCCCTCGGTATAGGTCATTTCCTCCTGAGACAGGGGGGCGTACTGAACGGGAAGTTTCATGGTTTGAGTCATAGGAATCATTGCTCCTTCTTTTGATGTCATTTTACTACACTCACGATATTTGTGCAAGTGGTACAAAGTTAAATGAATAAAAACTGGAAAATAGCACGAAAAAACATTGAAATCTTTGTGGAAATGGACTGCAATAATTTATCAGTCTGCCCGGAATGATGTTACCCGGCAACTCCTGCCCGGTAGAGATAAGGGTCGCTCTTGAAGCTGTCAAAGCTGTAAAGCACAAGGATCTGATCGTAGTCGTTGGCCTCGATCAGTGCATCCAGACCATAATTATAATTCCGGAAGTCCACCACGTCAATGGCAGCGTAATTGGCGGTCAGGTAGGGCACAAAGCTGTTGGCAAAGCTGTCCTTGATGACCAGAATTTTTCCGCTGCCGTCCCCTTCGATCCGGCTCAGGCCGTTGTTGCCGTGGAGGAACATGGCGTATTTGTCGTAGACCGAAAGCTTTTCGGTGTCGTACAGGCCGGTGGTGGTGCCATCGGTGGGCTGGCCCGGGCCGGTGACGTTCCAGATGGTCAGAGCGTTTTGCAGGTCGTAGTAGGTGATGGTGTCCGGCTCGGCGTTCCATGTGCGGGCCTTGGAATAATGGGTGCCGTAAAAGTTTTCTGCGGTCAGAGCTGTGTGGGCATTCCGGTCAAAGGGAACGAGCCCCAATTCGTCACAGAGCTGAGCATAGGCATAATAGGCTCCCAGCGTGGTCCAGTGGTGGTCGGTGCGGTAGTAGAGGTATTCCCCGCTGTGGTCGGCAAGGGTCTGACGCATGTCCACAGCCCGGCCTCCGGCGGAGGATGCAGCGGCGTAAATGCTGTCGATGAAGCTCTCCTCGTCCAGCAGCGGTGCATGAGCCGGGACATTCTGGGGATAGATGCAGGATGCGGCGGGCACCAGCATCACATTGACCTTACCCGGATACCGCTGGCACAGCGAGGTGAGGGCGGCGGTGTTTTTGGGCAGGGTGCGCTCCTCGCTGGAAGTCAGACCGTAGGTGCGGGGGAACATCATGTGCTCTTTGCCCAGCAGGATACCGCCGTTCTGGGTCTTTTGGAACAGGGTGGTCTCGGCAAAGCTTTGCAGGCTGATCCACTGATCCCGCCCGATGACCTGATCCTTGACGTACTTGGTGTAGGAGGTGAAGTAATTGTTCAGCCCCTCTGCTGACACCGCCGAAAGTTTGGGTTTCTGGGTCAGGGTGGTGTTTTCCAGCTCACTGTAGGCCCGGTCCGGGGTCAGAAGGTCCAGCGCAAACAGTCCGATAAAAAAGACCGAAAAGACCACCAGCACCGGATACCGCAGGAGGGAGTGGTCCTTTGCGTGTTTATTCATCACGGTTCACCCCCTCAGAAGTTGAAATACAGGAACGGGCTGTTGGTGCTGCCCACCACGTAGGCGGTGGAGAGCACCAACAGCAAAAGAACGGTCAGGGTCCGGGTCAGGCTGCGGCTGCGCAGCTTGTCCCAGAGCTTTTCGATGAGGGGGGTGCAGCAGACCCCCGACACCGCCAGCAGAACGCCGTAGTTCCGCAGGAAATACAGGGGCGATACGCCGCCCGAGGGAACAAAAAGCTTTTGGAACAGCAGCCCGAATTCCACTCCAGCATCGTTGCCCACGAACATGGCCCAGCCTACTACCACAAAGAACATGGTGTAGATGTGGGGCCAGACTCTGCCCTTCTCGAGATATTTCAGAAGGAAGAGCTTTTCTGCGGCCAGCAGTACAAAATAGTACAGGCCCCAGCAGATGAAGTTCCAGTCTGCACCGTGCCAGATGCCGGTGAGCAGCTCCACGATGAAGAGGTTGAAGATCTGACGTTTCAGGCCCTTTCGGTTGCCGCCCAGCGGGATATACACATACTCCCGGAACCAGCCCGAGAGGGTCATGTGCCAACGCCGCCAGAACTCGGTGATGGAGCGGGAAATATAGGGGTAGTTGAAGTTCTGGGGAAAATCAAAGCCCAGCATCTTGCCCATGCCGATGGCCATCATGGAATAGCCCGAAAAGTCAAAGTAGAGCTGGAGCGAGTAGGCCGCCACACCCAGCCAGACCAGAGCAGTGGAAGCGTTTGCCAGCCCCACAAAGGTGGTGGAGGGACTGCCGGACACCCCGATGATGTCAGTCCAGAGGGCACCCACGGCATCCGCCAGCAGGACCTTTTTGGCAAGGCCGAAGGTGAACAGGGTCATGCCGTCCTCGATCTGTTTCAGGCTGTAACGGTTCCGGTAAACGTGGAGCTGGGCCGAAACATCCCGGTATTTGACGATGGGCCCCGCAATGAGCTGAGGAAACATGACCACATAGGCACCAAAGTCGATGATGTTCCGCTCGGCTTTCACGTCCCGGCGGTAAACGTCGATGGAGTAGGAAAGGGTCTGGAAGGTGTAAAAGCTGATGCCCAGCGGCAGAACACTGATGCCGTCGATGAGGGCAAAGCTTGTCCCCAGCAGGCTGTTCAGACTGGAAAGGACAAAGTTTGCATATTTGAAGTAGAACAGCATCCCCAGACTGCCCGCCAGTGCTGCCAGCAGAAAGGCTCTGCGCAGACCGGGCCTTGCATCAAAGTGTTCGATGGCAAGGCCGCAGAGGTAGTTGATGAGGATGAGAGCCAGCATGACCGGGAAGAACCGGACTTCGCCCCAGCAGTAAAACACCAGACTGCACAGGAACAGAACAGTGTTTTTCAGTTTTGGGGGCGCAAGGTAATACAAGGCCAGCGTAATGGGCAGAAAACGGAACAGGAAAATGATGGTGCTGAAAACCAATGCGTCAGCCTCCTTTGCAAAAAGAGTAAAGTCAAAAAAGGCCGATGCCGGAAAGGGCATCGGCCGGAAGAAGCGTTTAGCCGTTCAGGAGACTGTCTGCGGCCTTGGTCAGGTCGGCAGAGCACTCATTGGAGGCCACCAGCATGACCACCAGCTCATCGTTGCCGACGATGACAGCATTTTCCATGTTGTCCTGTGCCTGAGCAAACTCAGAGTAGTTGCCGTAGAAGGCTACCTGATCCTCACGGTAGGTGTTCAGGGCATCGATCACATCCTGCATCTTGCCCTCGGCAGGCTCAATGACCAGCACCAGACCGGCATCGCCGTTGTCGTTGCTCTTCACGCCCTTGTAGCTGGCAACGTCCTCGGCTTTCAGGCCGAAATCGTACTCGATGTTCATGGCGGTGATCTCAAACTGGTTGGAGATGGGGTCGGTGTCCAGCAGGGTGTTTACCGTCTCGGCCAGCTCGTCATTGCCGTTGGTGCCCTCGCCCAGGTTCACGCTGGGAGCAGCGGAGAGAGAGGAGGAAGCGGGCACCGAGCTGGATGCTGCCTCGGAAGAGGAAGCCGTGGAGGATGCGGAAGAGCCGCAGCCGGAAAGCAGGGTGCAGCCCAAAGCGACCACAAGGGTTGCAGCAATCATTTTCGAACGATTTTTCATGGATTATTCCTTCTTTTGCGTCGTTGTCAGAGATCTGCCTTTCCGGTGTGGGAAAGGGCCGGAGAGAAAACGGCAGACCACTGTTATCTTATCATATCGGGCATCGATTGTAAACAAACCGGGAAAAGTTTTACCCAATCTTCACCCGAAAATTCAGCTCTGTTCCGCAAGAGTGCGCAGGCTGGCAATGTAGTCCTCGAAGCACAGGCCGCTGGCGTTGACCCGGGCAGCATTCTCCACGCCCACATACCGCCAGTGCCAGGGCTCATAGGTGATCTCGGTCTTGTCCTCGGCTCCCTTGGGATACCGCAGGATGAAGCCGTATTCCCCGGCGTGTTCACAGAGCCAGCGGAAGGCTGCGGTGTTTTCAAAGCCCTCGTCCAGACCGGTGTGCTCCGGGCTGTTCAGGTCGGCGGCAAGGCCGCAGTTGTGCTCCGAGTAGCCCGGCGGGTTGACGACGGCAGCAGCCATTTCCTTTGCGGTGGCCTCATCATAGCCCTTGTCCCGGTAATACTGGGTCTTGCGCTCGTAAAGGCCGGTCTGGTATTTCACACTGCGGTAGCCGCTCTGCATCCAGACGGTCACGCCGTCGGCAGCTGCGGCCTTCTGCATCTCGAGGAAGGCGTCGCAGGCAGCGGTCTGAAGGGTTTTGTTTACGGAGGTGGAAGAGCCACATTCTTTGGTCTCGAACGTATAGTTATCGGGCATCTTGTTGGTGTGGTTTACCAGCACCATCATGGGATCGTTGAGGATGGCCTGCGCTTCAGCAGCAGTCAGACCCAAAGCGTTGTCCGGTGCTGCGTTTTCAGCGGCACTGCCCGATGCGGCGGCAGATGAGGCCGGTGCCGCTGCGCTTCCGGCAGAAGCGGCCGGAGAAGAACTACCGGCGGCTTTGGCGGTGGGCAGGGAATTTTTCCGGGTGAGCAGGAAGGAAACACCCCCCACGGCGATGCAGACCACCAGCAGCAGACCGAGGCCACGGCGGAGAGCCCTGCGCCGCCGTCGGCGGGCGATCTCGGCCCGGGTGAGCCGTCTGCGGTGAGGATTGGAAGAAGAAACCTGATTCATGAAAAGCCTACCTTCGTATGTTTTTGCGATCTCCGGGGCATACTGAGCCCGGAGGCGAATGGGATGAAATTATCGGCACAGGAATATGCACGCCGGATAAAGCGGGCGGGCCCGCCTTCGCTGCTGGGCAGAGACTGCCTTTGGGCGTTCGGTGTGGGCGGGGGCATCTGCCTGCTGGGCGAGGTGCTCCGCCAGTGGTATCTGAAAAACGGTCTGGACCCGGAGCTTGCCGGGACCCTGACCAGCTGCACGCTGATAGCCCTCTCGGCGGTGCTGACCACCCTTGGGCTGTATCAGAAGCTGGCGGCAAAGGCGGGGGCGGGGTCACTGGTGCCCATCACCGGCTTTGCCAATGCGGTGGTCAGTGCGGCTATCGAATTCAAGGCAGAGGGCCGGGTGCCCGGCACCGGGGCCAAGATGTTCACCATCGCCGGGCCGGTCATCGTCTACGGCACCCTTGCCGCCGTAGTCTACGGCGGCATTTACTGGCTGCTGACGGCTCTCTGATGAGAATACGCCCGGCCGGGTGCGAAAATTGCACTCGTCTGACAAAAACTAAGTATACCACAAAATCTGCAAAAAATCAGCCCGGAAAGGAGAAATCTGCAATGGCAACACGGCGGGGAGACACCCTTTGCTTTAGCCATCCCCCCATCCTTGCATCGTGGGCCGCTGTAGGCGGCAAAAAGGAAGGAGAAGGCCCGCTGGCAGCGGCATTTGATGCGCTGTATCCGGATAACCGCATGGGACAGTCCGGGTGGGAGGCAGCAGAGGTGCAGCTTTTTGTCCGGGCGGCACGGCTTTGCATGAAGAAGGCAAAGATCACCGAAAAACAGGTCAGTCTTGTGCTGGCGGGGGACTTACAGGCCCAGTGCACCGCCTCCTCCTATGCCCTGCGGGAGCTGGGACTGCCCTTTGCGGGGGTGTTCGGGGCCTGCAGCACCATGGCCGAGACGCTGGGGCTGGGGGCCTGCCTGTGCAGTGCAGGGCTGGCAGACGGCCTGCTGGCTCTGACGGGGAGCCATTTCTGCGCAGCAGAGCGTCAGTTCCGCACGCCGCTGAGTTACGGAGCGGTCCGGACGCCTACGGCGCAGTGGACGGCCACAGCGGCGGGAGCCTGCCTGCTCCGCCCGGCGGGCGAGGGGGTGGGCATCCATGCTGTGACCTTTGGGCGGGTGCAGGACTACGGCGTGAAGGACATCAACAACATGGGAGCTGCCATGGCTCCGGCGGCTGCAGCCACATTGCTGCGGTATTTTGCCGACACCGGCACCGCCCCGGAAGACTTTGATGCCATTTATACCGGAGATCTGGGGCAGGTGGGCAGTGGATTGTTCCGGGAACTGATGACGGCCGAGGGCGTGGTCATGAAAAATCATCAGGACTGCGGGTGCCTGCTCTACGACACGGAGCAGCAGACCGTCAAGAGCGGCGGCTCGGGCCCGGGGTGCAGTGCAGCGGTGCTCTGCGGCTATATCCTGCCCCGGCTGGAGCGGGGACGGGCCCGGCGGGTGCTCTTCCTTGCCACGGGGGCCCTTATGAGCCAGACCACCTTTCTGCAAAAAGAAAGCATCCCAGCCATTGCACACCTTGTGGAGCTGCGCAGTCCGGGATGCTGAAAGAAACGGAGAAATTGCAATGAATTACTTCTGGGCGTTCGTGATCGGCGGCGGAATCTGTGCCGTGGGACAGGTTTTGATCGACCTCACCGGCCTGACCCCGGCCCGAGTGCTGACCGGGTATGTGGTGGCGGGAGTCCTGCTCTCGGCTGTGGGGTGGTATGCGCCGCTGGCTGAGTTTGCAGGCTGCGGGGCCACCGTGCCTCTGCTGGGGTTCGGGCATCTGCTGGCCAAGGGTGTGCGGACCGCCATTGCCGAGGAAGGAGCCATCGGTATCCTCACCGGCGGTCTCACGGCCGCCGCAGCCGGTGTGACCACCAGCCTTGTCTGCGGAGTGCTCTGCTCTCTTGTGGGGAAAAGCCACGATCAGAACTGACCGTAGCGGAGGTTGGCAAAGCGTTCGAGGGCCATGTCCGCAGCTTCTGCCGGACAGACATAACAAAAACCCCCATACCGGTTGCCCGGTACAGGGGTTTTGTTCGTCAGTCGATCACTCGATCAGATATAGAATCAGGCGTTCTTGTTAGCACGCTTGGCCATACGGCTGATCTTGCGAGAAGCGG
>CALDNF010000267.1 GCA_937917475.1 uncultured Faecalibacterium sp. | reverse complement strand
TCATGTCGGAGAAGCGGCCGATGGTGGGGTTGGCGGTGATGCCGGACAGGCCGTCGGAGCCGCCGCACTTCATGCCGACCACCAGCTCAGACACCGGGATGGGCTCACGTTTGAACTGGCCTGCGTAAGCAGCCAGCTCCTTGAGGATATCCCGGGCAGCGGCGAACTCGTCGTCCACATCCTGACAGGTCAGGAACTTTACCCGGTCGGGGTCATACTCGCCCAGCTCCTCCACGAACTGATCGTGCTGAAGATTCTCACAGCCCAGATGCAGAACCAGAACAGCGGCGGCATTGGGGTGGCGGACCAGAGCGGCCAGCAGCTTCCGGGTCTGAGCGTGGTCATGACCGGTCTGGCTGCAGCCGAAGGGATGGGTGAACGTATACAGACCCTCGATGGAACCGGTGACGAGATCCTGATTGTCTGCTACGATCTTCTTGGCGATGTCGTTGACACAGCCAACAGTTGGGATGATCCAGATCTCGTTGCGGATGGCAGCACGGCCATCCTTGCGGCGGAAGCCCATGAAGGTCTCGGGCTCTACCTTGGGCAGCGGAGCCAGATCCGGGGCGGGGTTGTAGCTGTACTCCACCTCGCCGGAAAGGTTGGTGTGGACGTTGTGGGTGTGCATCCAGGTGCCCGGCTCCGCATCTGCCGTGGCATGGCCGATGGGGAAGCCGTACTTGATGACGTTCTCGCCGTTCTTGATGGGCCTGACTGCCATCTTGTGGCCCTGAGGAATGTCCTCGAGAGCAGTCACGGACAGACCGTCCACCTCCACGAGGGTGCCCTTGGCGATGGGGTGCAGTGCCACCACCACGTTGTCGATGGGGCTGATATGAATTGCCTGCGGCATAGTTTGTCTCCTTATGACATTCAAAGCACAAAAGGGCTGCTGCCCAAAGCAGCAGCCCTTTGTTGTGCGGGAAAGTTATTCTGTCTGATTACAGGCAGCTCTTGTAAGCAGCCTCGGCACCCTCGGTGCGGATCAGCTCCAGATCGGCCAGAACCGCAGCCTCGAGGCCCTCGATCTTGGTCAGATCCTGATCCCACATCTGGGTGTTGGTCAGGACAGCGTGCACCAGCTGTGCAGCGGTGTCGTCCTTGTGTGCATAGTAGAAGTCCAGAGCCCATGCGTCATCCTGGATCTTGTAGGTGTTGCCTGCGGGGCGCTTGCAGATCAGGCCGTCAGCAGTGCGCTCCTGAATGTCGTTGGAGTAGAAGGCGATATAAGCAGCCAGAGACATGGTCAGGCACTTGGGCAGCTTCTTCTGCTCCTCGATATAGGTCAGGAAGGAAGGCATATTGCGGGCCTTCCACTTGGAGGTGGAGTTCAGGGAGATGCTCATCAGCTCATGGTTGATGAAGGGGTTGTTGAAGCGGTCCTGAACGGCGGAAGCGAAGTCCTCCAGATCCTTCTTGTCCAGCGGCAGAGTGGGGATGACTTCCTCGTGGAGCATCTTGTTCATGAAGCCGCGGATGGTGTCGTTGTGCATGCAGTCACGGACGATATCAAAACCGGCCAGATATGCGCCCAGAACAAAGCCGGTGTGGGCACCGTTCAGGATGCGGACCTTGCGCTTCTTATAAGGAGTGACATCGGGCACGACCATGACATTGACGCCGGCCTTCTTGAACGGGAGCTTGTCCTCCAGCCATGCCGGGCCCTCGATGACCCAGACGCCGAAGACTTCGCCGACGTCCAGCACCTGATCGTGGTAGCCGTTGGCTTCTTCCAGAGCAGCCAGCTCCTGAGGATCACGGATGCGGCCCGGAACGATGCGGTCCACCAGAGTGGAGCAGAAGGTGTTGTCGTTGTTCATCCAGTCGATGAAGCCCTGCTCCAGGTTCCAATCCTTGGCGTAGTTGTTGCAGCACTTCTGCAGCTCCTTGCCGTTGTTGTCGATCAGCTCGCAGGACAGGATGATCAGGCCCTTGTCGGCTGCGCCGTTGAATGCCTTGTAACGCTCATACAGCACACGGGTCAGCTTTGCGGGGAAGCTGTTGGGGGGAACCTGATCGAACTCGCTGTCGCCCTTAGTGTAAGCGATGCCGGCCTCGGTGGTGTTGGATGCAACGATTTCCAGATCGGCACTCTTTGCCAGCTCCAGCACCTCGGCCCACTTGCCCTCCTCGTAGGGGCAGACGCAGCCGTTGACGCAGGAGATCACACGCTTGGCATCGACCTTCTGGCCCTTCTCGCTGCCACGGAGGTACAGGGTGTACAGGCCTTCCTGATCCTCGATCCAGTGTGCCATCTGGGGGAAGTTGCCGATGGGCTGCACCAGCTCGACCTTGCCGTTGAAGCCGGCCTTCTCGTTGGCGATATCAAAGAAGTAGTCCACAAAGGCACGCAGGAAGTTGCCTTCGCCAAACTGCATGACCTTGACGGGGGCATCCTTCAGGACATAGCCATTGTAGCCGGACTCTGCCAGAACCTTGTAGTTCAAAGTTTCCATTTCACGTTTCTCCTTTTAAAGTTGCTTTGCTTTGCTCGGGGAGGGACAGACCCTCCCGCTCTCTGTCTCTATTTTATGCTGTTGTATACAAAGAAGTCAAGTATTCTTTACAGTTTTTTGCTTCAAAAAAGCCCTTTTTCGTAAAGTCTGGCGGTTTTCACAAGGAAAGTCATGAAAATTTGGCAGTTTTTCAGTTGTATACATCGGAATTTTCCGCTATACTAGAGACAGGAACGGCCTGTCCTCATCGGCGGGCCGCAAAAAGCTCATTTTTAGGTATAGAAAAGGAGTTATCATCCCATGAAAGCATTTATGGATAAGGAATTCATGCTCCAGTCTCCCACTGCTCAGCATCTGTATCACGCCTATGCAGAGGATATGCCCATCTGTGACTATCACTGCCATATCTCTCCCCGTGAGATCTACGAGAACCGCCGCTTTGACAACATCGCTCAGGTCTGGCTGGGCGGCCGCAACCCCGACGGCAGCTACTTCGGCGACCACTACAAGTGGCGTGTGATGCGTTCCAACGGCGTGCCCGAGGAGTACATCACCGGCGACAAGCCCGACCGTGAGCGTTTCCAGAAGTTTGCAGAGGCTCTGCCCATGGCCAT
>CALDNF010000266.1 GCA_937917475.1 uncultured Faecalibacterium sp. | reverse complement strand
CGCAGCCGGTAGCCCAGACTCATCAGGCTGTCGCCCAGATGGACGTTCTCCACCACCACCTGCGGATAAGGCACCGAGAGGTCGTAGTGGGAGAAGTTCCAGAAGCCGGTGATGCCCAGCGCCACCAGACGGCCGCTGATCTCCTGCGCACCGCTGCGGGGCAGACAGAGCACAGCCACCTCAGGGTGGTGCTCTGCGCAGAACTCTTCCAGCTGGTCGATGTGGAGGATCTGGATGCCGTTGATCTCCTTGCCCACCTCGTCGGGGGCGTTGTCGAAGGCGGCGATCAGTTTGTAGCCGTTGGTATCGGTGGTGATGAACCGGCTCACGGCCTTGCCCAGACGGCCGCAGCCGATCAGGATGGTGGGCAGGCGGTCGCCGTTGCCGAAAAGCAGGGTCTCGAGGATGGAGAGCAGGTTCTCCACCGAGTAGCCGATGCCCTGCCGGCCGTTCACATCGCCGATGCAGTTGAAGTCCTGCCGTACCTGAGAGGCGGTGGTGCCCATCTGCGCTGCCAGTTCCCGGGAAGAAATGCTGGTGATGCCGTCATTCTTCAGGGTGCGCAGATACCGATAATATTTGGGAAGCCGCTTGATGACCGGAAGCGAAGCCTTGCCGGGAGTGTTCATATGTTCAAATTCCCCTTTCAGCGAACCCGCCGCAGCCCGCAGCCGGGCGAGATTCCATGGATTCCGTACAATAATGATAGATATTTGTCAATGTCTTAGTTAATATAAAGTATACCGCATCTAAAGCGAATGTCAAATCCTCAGCGAATATTTTTTTCAAATAAAAGAAATCTTAGCCGCCGCATAACTGCCGCCCGGGCCGGGCATACTGTTCCGGACCCGAAAACAGAGGGAGGAGAACAGATGCCGGAACGAGAAGAACGCCCCGCTGCGGAGCAGCAGCGGCTGGAAAAAGAACAGCTGGAAGACCTTGGCACTGTCTGGCGGACCCGGGGCCGCCATGGCATCCACTGCCTGACAGTCATCGGGCAGGTGGAAGGCCACACCGAGGCTCCTCCGGGCCAGAAGACCACCAAATATGAGCACGTCATCCCGCAGCTGGCAGCGGTGCAGGAAGACCCGGAGGTGGAAGGGCTGCTGGTCCTTTTAAATACGGTAGGCGGTGATGTGGAGGCCGGGCTTGCGCTGGCGGAGCTTATTGCCAGCGTGTCCAAGCCCAGTGCGACCCTTGTGCTGGGCGGGGGCCACTCCATCGGCATCCCGCTGGCGGTCAGTGCCAAGCGGAGTTTCATCGTGCCTACGGCCACCATGACCATCCACCCGGTGCGCCACTCCGGGATGATCTTAGGCGTGCCCCAGACCATGCGATGGTTTGAGCAGATGCAGGACCGGATCACCGGCTTTGTGGCAGACCACAGCGGGATGACCCGGGAACGGTACAGCGAGCTGATGCTCCGGACCGGGGAGCTGGTGATGGATGTGGGCACCGTGCTGGATGGCAGAAAGGCCGTGAAAGAAAAACTTATCGACCAGCTGGGCGGCGTGGCGGATGCACTGGACTGGCTCTACAAAGAGATCGAGGCTTTGCAATAGGCGCAGGGCAAAGCACGTATCGTTTTGCGCTCAGAATTTGCCGATATGCATGGACGGAGAGGGCAATTGCCATTTGACTTTTCTCGTGGTACAATAAAAGAATCGAATATTATGCCAAGAGAAGGAAACAGGGTTTGAACAGAAATGGCAAAACAAAAACGAAAATCAACGTCTAAGCGCAGCTCTTCCCGCCGCAGGAGCCGCCCGCAGGAGCGGATTCCGGCCGGGCTGGGCACGCTGTTTGCGGGCCTGATGCTGATGGTGCTGGCTTTTGTGCCGGGAGCTTCGGCATGGAAGGCACTGCATGATATTTTATTCGGCCTGTTCGGCTGCGGCAGCTTTGTGCTGGGCGCAGCGGTCTGCTATCTGGCCGTGTTGTATACCCGGGGCGAGGACCTGCTGCCCCATATTCTGAAACTGGTGCTGGGCCTGCTGTTTGCCAGCGGAACAGTGGTCGTCTTTTCGGATGTGCCCGCCAATGTCCCGGCAGCATCCATGGTGGCGGCCTGCTATCAGAACGGCGTAAACGCCCTGCTGGGCGGCGGCGCATTGGGTGCGGTGCTGGGCGGCAATCTGCTGCTGCTCTGCGGACGCCCGGCGGCAAACTTTATCATGGTGGTGCTGGCCCTCTGCACCAGTTTGTACATTTTTGATATCACCCCGGCGGAGCTGTGGCAGTGGCTCTGCGATGTGGGCGGCGGCGTCCATCAGAAGGGCGTTGCGGTCTATGAGCAGAACGCAGCCCGCCGTGCTGAGAGAGCAGCCCGGCAGGCCGAAGCCGCCGAGGCGGAGGAAGAATACGAAGAGTCTGCGGATGCCGATATCCCGGAGGAAGCTCCTGCCCCCGGGAGCAGCCCCTTCCATGTGGAGCTTCCGGGCTGGATGTCCGGCGTGCTGCGCTGGGGGCATCAGGTGACCAGGGAATTTGAATCGGCTCCCGCCCAGCCTGCCCCGCAGGAGGAACCGGTGCCGCAGCCGGAAGCCCCGGCGTTTGAGCCGGTGGAGGTGCACGCAGCCCAGCCCCGGGCCGCTTTTGACATCGACCTTGGCCCCGACCACACCCGGGTGGCCGAGGGCGGCAGTGAGCCCATTGAACCCATCATTCTGGGCCCCGGCGGAACCTTTGGGATGGACCCGCTCCGGAAGCCGGAGCCCCGGCCCATCGTCAAGCCGGTGGTGCCGGATGCGGTGGAGACGGCGGCAGAAGATTTCTTCCGCCAGCCGGAACCCGCAGAGCCTGCTCCCCAGCCGGTGAATACCCCCAGTCTGGATTTTGCTTCGGCGGAACCCGCAGCGGTTCAGACGCCGGAAGCCCCGGCAGACCTTCACCCCATCACTCCGGCCCAGCCGGATGTGGAACCCCGCCGGGTCACGGCAGACAATGTGATGGCCATGCGGACAGAACCCGACGAGGATGGGTGGATCAGCATTACTTCCGAACCGGTGGAGGAAAAGGACATCAATACGCTGGTTGCGGCGGCGATGGAAAAGCCTGCGGCTTCGGAGCAGGCTGCAGCGTCCGCTCCCGCAGAGGAAACGGAGCCGGCAGATACCTTCCAGTATCAGTACCCCTCCATCGAGCTGTTTGAGCAGGCCCCGGAGGAAAACGACACCGGCGCACAGGACGAGCTGAAAGCCAATGCCCAGAAGCTGGTGGACACGCTGGAAAGCT
>CALDNF010000265.1 GCA_937917475.1 uncultured Faecalibacterium sp. | reverse complement strand
GCTACCTATCTGGGCATCGGTCTGGCCGGTGTCGAGATCAAGGACCACATCAAGTACTGCTTCGGCTGGCAGTGGGGTGTGTCCATCATCTGCCTGATCGCAGGTCTGATCCTTGGCGTGATCCAGTTCTAAGTTGAACCCCTGCCGCCCGGCTGCTTCTCTCAAACGGAAGCCCGGGCGGTTTTTTTGAAGCAATTCTCACCAACCCCAAAGGAGGCTGTGTTCTATGTCCGAGACTCCGGTCTGCACCGCTGCCGATGCCATCTACCGGCTGGCAGCAGGCAATCTCAAATATCTCAATGCCGAAAACGGCTCCGGCGATATCTCCCGCCGGGTGCGGCTGGCCACATGGACAAAAGGCCAGTCGCCCTATGCCATCATCGTCACCTGCTCCGATTCCCGGGTCATCCCCGAGAACATCTTCTCGGCAGGCATCGGGGAGCTGTTTGTGATCCGGCTGGCGGGCAACGTCATCGACGACCATCAGCTGGGCAGCATCGAGTATGCCGCCGGGCATCTGGGATGCCGCCTTGTGGTGGTGCTGGGCCACACCCACTGTGGAGCCGTGGATGCCGCCATCCACCATGAGCCCGAGGGGTACATCAAGTACATCACCGACGAGATCAAAAAGGCCATCGGCGATGAGACCGACCCCTACAAGGCCAGCTGCCTGAATGTCCGCCACAGCGTGCAGGAGATCGAGAAGAGCCTGTGCATCCACCACATCGAGGAGGAGACCGGCCTGCGTGTGGTGGGAGCCATGTACCACATCGAGGATGGCAGCGTGGAGTTCCTCTGATCTTTTCGCATCTTAATTATAGGATGCAGGACCCGGTTTACTCCCTCAGTCTCGCCTGCGGCTCGCCAGCTCCCTCACGGAGGGAGCCTTTGGCGAAAACGGAAAGCTTCACGGCAGAACAAAAGGCTCACTCTTTGAGGGAGCTGGCACGGCAACGCCGTGACTGAGAGGGCAAGCCCGGCAAAGGCCGAGCCGCCAGCATGGCGAGATACGGATGCTGTCAAAAGACCACTTTATGTTGTAAATCGTCAAAAAATATGTTACACTAAAATTGCCGCCATCTGGCGGCGGAAGGCACTGGCTTTTCCCTGTGAAGGTGGTCACGCTTCTTCCGGCACAGCGTCGGGAAAGGCGGCATCTTTTGAGTTTTGCTCGAGGAATGAAAAAGCCCCCTGACGCACAAGCGAAAGGGGGGATGTTGCCATGACTCTGATCGAAGTGATTGCGCTCATCACGCTGGTGATGACTGCGGGCTACTACGGTTTTGAAATTGCATGGAAGATTTCCAATAAGGACAAAAACAAAAAAGATTGACCATCTCTGCTGCTACCAACCGCACGAGGTCAATCTTCTTTGTTGATTTTCTGCCGGTAAGGGGCTGACCACAGCGGGCCAATGCCTTTTCCTGTTTCTATTATAGTATCGTACAATATTTTTGTCAAGCAGCCGGTTGTGTTCTGCTTGATTCTATGTTACACTAAAATTGCCGCCATCTGGCGGCGGAAGGCACTGCCCAAAACGCAGGCGGCTGACCCTACCGGCAATTTGTCTTGAGGTTTTCCCCAGCAAATGCCGGGAGGTGAGCTTTTTTGAAGTCAAGAACCTCCCGGAAGCCCGATCGGGCGGAAAGGAGGGATGTCCGATGAGTGCAGAAATCGTGATTTCGCTGCTGTCCCTTGGGGTAGCAACGCTGGCCCTGCTTGTCAGCGTCGTAACATCGACGTTCAACATTACATGGCTGATTTCTCATGACAAAAAAGACAATGACAGCAAAAAAGCGAAATGACCGCC
>CALDNF010000264.1 GCA_937917475.1 uncultured Faecalibacterium sp. | reverse complement strand
TGCCCACCCTGCTCAGTCAGGTCATCACCACCATCAAGGATTCTTCCTATCTGGCAAATGTGGCAACCATCGAGCTGATGGCCCGCATCCGTCAGCTGCTGAGTGCCGCCGGCACTTACAACGGACTGGGTGTGGTGAATGTTTCGGACGTCATGGTCCTCTTCGGCGCAGCCTGTGTCATCTACTTTGTTATTAACTTCACCCTCAGCTGCATCGTTCGTTCGATGCAGAATAAACGGAAGAAAGCTCTTGTCTTTGCTCCGGCAAAGGCAGCCTGAACCGTTTGAATATCGACCACAATCCAATTTTCCCTATTCCCTCCCATAAGGTTCTGTCCCAAAGCGCAGAAGACCCCCGCCACCCGGCGGGGGTCTTCTGTTTTTGCGCTTTTTGGCATTTGGGCCGGAGATTGACGGAAGCAAGGAGTTTGTGCTACAGTATAAGAGGCATAAAATACTGCACAGATGCAGGAAAAAGGAGAAACGACATGAAAACAAAATTTGGCATCGTGGGCTGCGGCTTTCTGGGCAACATTGTGGCGGACGCATGGAAAAAGGGCCTGCTGCCGGACTATGAGCTGGTGGGCGTGACCAGCCGCTCCCGCTCTTCCGCCGAAGCCACTGCCGCCAAGGTGGGATGCAGGGTCTGCAGCGATGCAGAAGAACTGCTGACTCTCGAGCCGGAGTATATTGTGGAGACGGCCTCGGTCGAGGCAGTCCGGGCCATGGCAATCCCGGTGCTGCGCCGGGGTGTGAATCTGGTGGTCATTTCCATCGGTGCGTTTGCGGACCTTGGCTTCTATGAAGAGGTCAAGCAGGCGGCCCGGGAGGGTGGCGCAAAGGTCCATCTGGCAAGCGGTGCCATCGGCGGCTTTGATGTGCTGCAGACCGTGACCCTGATGGCGCAGGCCGCACAGCTGGACGAAAAGACCGGCATTGAGACCCATACCGGCGCAAAGGGCTTCCGGAACACGCCGGTCTGGGCCGAGCATCTGCTGACGGACACGGAAAAGACCACTGTCTTTACCGGCAATGCCAAGCAGGCCATTGAGACCTTCCCCCGCCGGGTGAATGTGGCTGTGGCAACCTCGCTGGCCACCACCGGCCCCGAGATCACCGGTGTGACCATGCACTCGGTGCCCGGCTGGGTAGGGGACGATCACCGCATTACCGCTGAGATCGAGGGCGTGAAGGCAGTGGTGGATATCTGCTCTTCCACCAGTGCCATTGCGGGATGGAGCGTTGTTGCATTGCTGCGCAACCTGTCCTCCCCGGTCTGCTTCTATTAAAAAGGAGGGTAAGAGATGTTTGAAAAGCTTGTTGCCATTGAACCGGTGAGCCTGATCCCCTCCGCAGAAGAAAAGCTGCACGACTATGCGAAAGAAGTGGTGCTGTACCGGGATGTCCCTGCCGATGATGAGGAGATCGTTCGCCGGGTGGGAGATGCAGACGCTGTGCTGCTGAGCTATACCTCCCGGATGGAGAAAAACGTCATCGAACGCTGCCCCAAGCTCCGCTATATCGGGATGTGCTGCAGCCTGTACTCGGAAGAAAGTGCCAATGTGGATATTGCCTGCGCCCGGCAGCGGGGCATTCAGGTGCTGGGCATCCGGGATTACGGCGACCGGGGCGTGGTGGAGTATGTTCTCCATGAGCTCATCGGTCTGCTCCACGGCTTCGGGATGCCTATGCTCCGGGATGAGCCGGTGGAGATCACCGGACTGAAAGTGGGCATCGTTGGTCTGGGTGTGTCAGGAAAAATGATCGCTGATGCGCTGCAGTTCATGGGGGCGGAGATCAGCTATTACAGCCGTACCCGGAAACCGGAGGCCGAAGCGGCGGGAATGTGCTACAAGCCGCTGCCTCAGCTGCTTGCGGAAAGCGAAGTGGTCTTTACCTGCCTGAACAAAAATGTTCTGCTGCTGGGGGATGCCGAGTTTGCACAGCTGGGGGAGGGCAAGGTGCTCTTCAACACTTCCATCGGCCCCGGCTTTGACTCCGCTGCTCTGGAACGCTGGCTGGATAAACCCGGCACCCACTTCTTCTGCGATACGAAAGCTGCCGCCGGGCCAGTGGCAGAGGGCTTCTTTGAGCGGGAGAACGTTCACTGCGCTAACGTTTCGGCGGGCCGCACCAAGCAGGCATTCGTTCTGCTGAGCAAGAAGGTGCTGGCAAACATCGAGACAGCTCTGCGGAAGCAGGAGAATCTGTGATGGAAGAACCGAGAGGACTGCTCCATCTTTATTGGGGCGATGGAAAGGGAAAGACCACTGCGGCCATGGGCCTTGCGCTCCGGGCGTTGGGCAGCGGAAAACGTGTGGTCATCGTTCAGTTTCTGAAAGGCGGGCCCAGCGGGGAAATTCCACTGCTGGAGCAGCTGGGGGCAAAAGTCTACCGGGGCAAGGCCGGGCAGAAATTTGTCTTTCAGATGAACGAAGCCGAAAAGGCCGCCACCCGGGCCATGCAGAATGAGCATCTGAACGCCGCTTTGGCACAGCCTGCGGACCTGCTGGTGCTGGATGAGGCGGGCTCGGCATGGGAGCTGGGAATGGTGGACCCGGACCTGCTCCGCCATGCTGTCTTGGAACGGCCTGCCGGGCAGGAGTGCGTTCTTACCGCCCACAAGGCACCGCAGTGGATGCTGGACGCAGCAGACTATTCCACCGAGATGAAATGCCACCGTCACCCTTACCAGAAGGGGATCAAGGCCCGGAAGGGAATCGAATACTAAAAAGAAAAGACCGGAACCGCATCAAATCTGACACGATTCCGGTCTTTGCCGGGCCTTAGCCCGGTAATTTTTTTTTTTCAGAAAAGAGACTTACAGGGTCTTGCAGAACTCCTTGAGGTAGGCACGGAAAGCCTCGCCGATCTCGGGATGCTGCAAAGCTAGTTCCACCTGTGCCTCGGCCACGCAGAGCTTGTTGCCCATATCGTAGTGCTTGCCGGTGAACTCCACGGCAGTCATGCCGCCGCAGTTCCGGGCAAATTCAGCCATGGCATCGGTCAGCTGGATCTCGCCGCCTGCACCGGGCTTGGTATGGGCAAGGATATCATAGATCTCAGGGGTCAGCAGGACACGGCCCAGAATGGAATAGTTGCTGAACTCCTGACCTTTTTTGGGCTTCTCGATCATATCATCCACAAAGAAATAGTTGTCGTGGATGGGGGTGGTCTTGAGGCTACAATAGCGGCTCACATCTTCCCAAGGCACAGCACTGACACCGGCGACCGGACGGCCAAACTCCTCGTAGGCACGGATGAGCTGGGCACAGACCGGGTCTTTGCCCCAGATCACATCGTCACCGTAGATGACCACAAAGGGGTCGTCGCCGGTAAAGGCTTTTGCGGTGCTGACGGCATGGCCCAGACCAAGGGTCTGCTTCTGGCGGACAAAATAGATATTGGCCATGTTGGAAATGCCGAGGCACTCTTCCAGCATCTTTTCCTTGCCGGGAGCTGCCAGCTTTTCTTCCAGCTCAGGGCTGCGGTCAAAGTGATCCTCAATGATGCTCTGGTTGCGGCCCAGAATGATCAGAATATCGGTGATGCCGGAGCGGACAGCCTCTTCCACCAGATACTGGATGGCGGGCTTGTCCACGATGGGCAGCATCCCCTTGGGCATGGCCTTGGTGGCAGGCAAAACACGGGTGCCGAGACCCGCCGCAGGGATGACGGCTTTGGTAACCTTTTTCATAGTGATCTCCTTACAGAAATTTTAGCCTGAGTGCAGGTCAGGCATATAATACGTTCAGCAGGGCCTGAATGTTGGGCCCCAGCAAAAGGGTAAAGGCACTGCCCAGAACGAGCAGCAGCAAAAATGCGCCCAGCACAGCGGCAAAGCTCACGCCTCCCTGTGCGCTCAGCACAGCCCGCCGCTGCTCAGGGTCCGGAAATTCGGCCTGAATATGGCGGATGCGCTGGGCAGCGCACTGGCGGTAGAACCATTTGCCGTACATTCCCCGCACCACCATCAGCAGAAAGCTCAACACGGAGCAGACCCGGGCCAGAAGAGTCAGCGCAGAGCTGCTCAGCCCCGGGGCAAGGGCACTGCCGCTGATCTGCAGCATATCAATAAAGGTAGGGGCTGCCAGCAGCAGTTCCGCCGCAAGGAAGCCAAAAGCCGGTTTCCATGCCTTGCGGTAGAAGAAGTAAAAAGGCCCGAACAGCAGAGCTGAGAAGCTCATGGAAATTTTGTTGTGCCGCAGCTGCATCTGCCCATAAGCGGCCAGATACGAAGGGGCAGCAGGGCCGATGTAGGTGGACCAGTCCTTGCAGGAAATGCCGTCCAGCATCTCCTCCTGACCAAAAGCAGCACGATAAGCCTGCTTCATGGCATCGCCGGCGGGAGTATCCTGATACTGGCGGTAAAGGCTGGCGTAGTCAAACGAGCCGTCTTCATCAGCGGTGCGGTCGCCCGGCTCCGGGGTAGAACCTTCGGGCGGGAGCTCTGCGTCGCAGCAGCGGCAGTGGGGCTCGCTGCGCAGGGTGCGCTCACCGCAGGCGGGGCAGGTGCGCAGTTCGGAATCCTGATAGGGGAACTTCCACTCATAGCCTGCGCCGTGGGCCGGGCTGTGGATGCAGCGGCCCAGCTTGTCGTAGCAGTCACGGTGGTACGGTGCACCGCAGTCCGGGCAGACCACGATATCGTCTTGCAGGGTCATGGGTCTGCCGCAGCCCTCACAGGGACAGCCATAATATTTCGGCATAAAATCCTCCATTAAAAAGGTAGTTGTATGTATTATACTCCCTCAGAAGGGAAAAGAAAAGGTGAAAATCTTCAAAATTCCAGCAGGATGGTACTATTTCCTCTTTACTTTAGCATGAATTCTCGGTATACTAATGAAGTATCTGTGTATAAACTGTATCTTTTCGGGCGGTATCACGAAGCAGTGACGGAGAGGGCAGACCGCCGGAAGAGATACGATAAAGCGTTAAGAGACCCTGAATGAGGAGAACTTAGAATGATTACCACTGACGAACTGAAAGTGCAGCTGGCCGATTATGGCACGGCTGTAAAGGATCTGGAAGAGGCACTGGCCATCGAAGCTTCCCGCAAGCGTGTGCAGGAGCTGGAGCACACCATGTCCCGCCCCGGATTCTATGACGATGCAGAACTGAGCAAGAAGGTCTTTGATGAAGTCGGCGACCTGAAGGGCAAGCTGTCCCGCTTTGAAAAGCTGCAGGGCCTGTACGACGACGCCGAGACCATGCTGGTGATGCTGGACGAGGAATATGACCCCGAGATGGTGCCCGAGGCCGAAGAGGCCGTGAACGCTGTGGGCAAGGCTGTGGATGAGCTGCAGCTGATGACCATGCTGAACGGCGAGTACG
>CALDNF010000263.1 GCA_937917475.1 uncultured Faecalibacterium sp. | reverse complement strand
CCATGTCCGGCGGTGAGCAGCAGATGCTGGCCATGGGCCGTGCGCTCATGAGCAACGCTTCCATGCTGATGCTGGACGAGCCTTCCATGGGTCTGTCGCCCCTGCTGGTGCAGGAGATTTTTGACATCATCAAGAACATCCACAAAGAGGGCATGACCATCCTGCTGGTGGAGCAGAACGCACAGATGGCCCTCTCGGTGGCCGACCGTGCCTATGTCCTTGAGACTGGCCGTGTGGTCATGGATGGCACCGGTGCCGAGCTGCTGACCAATGAACGGGTCCGCAGTGCGTATCTGGGTGGGTAAAACTGAAAAAAGCATAATAAAATCCGCAAAAACAGAAATGCGTCTGAATTTGATCGATTCAGGAAAAAGATGCTCTGTTTTTGCGGATTTTTGCTGTTGTATACATGATCTCAAAAAACACTGTCCAATTGGACATATTTTTGAAATTTGCCCCCGCACTTTTTTGAAGCGTTTTGGGTGTTTTGCTTTCATTTCGTAAAATTTGGCGCAGAGTTCCGCAGCTGCTTGCTTTAAATTTAAATTTATGTATACTGAAAAGTAAAGAAAGGGAATTTTCCCCCCGAGGACAGGAACATAAATTTGAAAGGAGCACTACCATGAAACAAAAGCGCACCCTGCGCCTTGTCAGCGGCGCATTGGCTGTCAGTATGGCCCTGACCGCTCTGCCCACCGCCGCCTTTGCGGCCATCCCGATTAAATACAGGGGGGGGTATAACGAAGCGGTGGCGTACTCCGCCCCGGATGCAGAGGTCGATAAGACCGAGATTCAATTAGACGGTAAAGCCGTGAACATCCCCGTCGATGTGCTGAATGGTACATGGAAGTATGGTGACTGGCGTCTGTTGGATACCGAAGAGGGGTGGGGTTTTTATGACAAACAAATTTATTATGATGGTTGGGGTAGCTTGCACATTGAAAGCGATCACACCGTGGACTTTGGAGACAACATTGTTCAGTGCAATGTGGATAATGAAGGCACAATTGCAGGCGGCACGTTTACCAGAAAAGTTACATTGAAAGACGGCAGCCATGTTACCGGCGGCATATTTTTGGGCGATAGCGGGATGTTCGAGCAGATGCGGGATCAGTATGTCCCCGAGGGAACTCCAATCAATTATGTGGAGTTCCAGAACACCGATCATAGCGTTGCGGTCAATAATGCGATCAAGGCTGAGAATGAGAGTTATTTTGAAGTTATTGTAGTGGGTGAACGGACCATCAATGTGACGTTTGAAAACTCCTGCCTGGACAAGTGGATGGTGGACTGGAAAGTCGGCGGACAGGAGAGCGGCGAGGATAAGACCGAAGAAATCGACGAAGCTGTTCTGAAGCTGAAGCTCGGTGGAACGGTGGATGGAGATATCATCGGCAATCCGTCTCACCCGGTAACCGTCACCCCGCTGGTCGAGCTGGAGTTTGATGCGGATGGCGTGCCCACCAGCGAGGGCAACGAAGAGAGCGGTTGGGAATATTACGATGAGGAGTATCTATTCCTATACCCGGGTTACGAGTTGGATTACAGCGGTTTGATTTCGACCATGGTGATATGCGAAGGTGGAACCATCAAGAACGGTACATTTACAAATGCAGTTCAGCTTGTAGCATCTGGAAGGCCGGAAACCGGATATGTTTTATCCAAGATCGAGGGCGGTACGTTTCAATATGACGCCGGGAACGGTGAAATGAGCGGGATCATTTTTAATGAATTCGGCATCATTTCCGGCGGCACCTTTGAAGAAGGGTGCAGTATCGTGAACTACGGCACCATTGAGGATGGTGCAGTCTTTGAAAAGGGCTCGAAGATCTATAACATTGCACAGATCGACGGACACGATAACGATGTGATCGGTGAGATCAAGGGCGGCGTGTTCTACGGCGACGTCCAGAACGGCGGAAGCCTTTATGACGATGAAGACGATGCAGATGAGGAAGTTCCCGGCAAGATCACCGGCGGCCTGTTTGCCACTGAGCCGGAGCAGGGGGGCAATGTAGAGACCCACATCGGCTTCCCCATCATCAGCACCGCCGCTGACCTGACCATGAACGGCGTTGAGGGGCAGAAGTTCTGGACCGTGGAGGGCTATGACATTGAACTCAACGCCAATGTACCCAGCGGGCAGAAGTTCACCAAGTGGACCGGCGCAGAGCTGGAAGCAGTCAACCCGGTTACCCTGACTATGCCCGATTCCAATGTGACCATTGGCTTTGAGACCGAGAAGGTCACGGAGACCAAGCCGGGCACCGGCGAAACGGAACCCGGTACTGGTGAAACCAAGCCGGGTGAGACCAAACCTGGTACTGGCGAAACCAAGCCGGGTGAGACCAAACCCGGTACTGGCGAAACCAAGCCGGGCGATACCAAACCCGGTACTGGCGAAACGAAACCGGGTGAAACCAACCCGGGTACTGGTGAGACGAAGCCGGGCACCGGCGAAACGAACCCCGGTACTGCGGAAGAAAAGCCCACGGAAGAAGGTCTGGGCGCAGCCGCCGCAGTGCTCACTGCTGTGGGCGCAACGGCTGTGGCAGGCTCCGGCGTGGCAGTTCTGGGATTCACGGCCTATCAGATGGGCGTGGAACTGGCAGCACAGCTCTTCCTGCCCGATGGCGCATCCATTCCCTCTACCCGCACAGAACTGGCTCTTATTCTCTGGAAGGCCGCCGGTTCCCCGGCTGTGACCCTTGCAGAGGGCGAGACCCTGACCGACACCCAGACCGCTCTGCGCTGGGCTGTTGACAATAACATTCTCTCCGCCGACGGCAATGAGGAAGTGTCCAAGCTGGATGTCCTCAAGGCTGCGTATCGGGTGAAGAACTTCTAATTGCGATTCTCTTTTTTCATACACACAAGGCAAAGACCCCTCGGGAGCAGCTGCTTCCGAGGGGTCTTTGCTTGCAGTATTTTATCAGCCGGGATATTTGCTGACTTCCAGCAGTTCCTCCGCCCGCCGGACCTGCTCCGCTGTGGGCGGAACGGCGTCGGGCAGGGGATAAGGGATGCCAAGCTTCTGCCACTTGAACAGCCCCAGCGTGTGATAGGGCAAAACCTCCACACGCTGCACCGTTTTCAGCGAAGAGATGAAGTCTGCGGTGCGGCGCAGGCCCTCTTCGTCGTCGGTGAGGCCGGGCACCAGCACATGACGGATCCAGAGCGGGATGCCCCGGTCTGAGATGTGCTTTGCCATGGCAAGGATGTTGGCGTTGTCTTTGCCGGTGAGCTGACGGTGCTTTTCCGGGTCGATCTCCTTGAGGTCAAGGATCACGAGACTGGTCACGTCCATCAGCTTGTCAAAGGCGGCAAGGTAGTCGGCATCTTCCCGGAAGGGCTGCCCGGCGGTGTCCAGTGCGGTGTGCACGCCCTTTTTGCGGGCCAGCGTGAAGAACTCGGTGAGGAATTCCATCTGGCGCAGGGGCTCGCCGCCGCTGACCGTGATGCCGCCCTTTTTGCCCCAATAGTTGCGGTAACGGTAGACCCGCTGGAACAGCTGCGGGGCTGTCCACTCTTCCCCGCCCTCAGCGGCCCAGGTCTCGGGATTGTGGCAGTATTTGCAGCGGAGTGCGCACCCCTGCAAAAATACCACGAACCGGACCCCCGGGCCGTCTACCGAGCCAAAGGATTCCAGAGAGTGGACATAGCCGATGGGATCAGAGTACGGCATGGCAGGTACGGGAGATAACGTCCATCTGCTGCTCACGGGTCAGGTCAATGAACTTGACGGCGTAGCCGGAGACACGGATGGTGAAGTTTGCATACTCTTCCTTCTCGGGATGCTCCATAGCGTCCAGCAGCTTCTCCTTGCCGAAGACGTTGACGTTCAGGTGGTGTGCACCCTGATCGAAGTAGCCGTCCATGACCTGCACCAGATTCTCCACACGCTCGCCCTCGCTGTGGCCCAGAGCATCGGGGTTGATGGTCTGGGTGTTGGAGATGCCGTCCAGAGCCCAGTGATAGGGCAGCTTTGCCACAGAGTTCAGAGAAGCCAGCAGGCCGTTCTGCTCTGCGCCGTAGCTGGGGTTGGCACCGGGGGCAAAGGGAGTGAAGGCGGCACGGCCATCGGGCAGGGCACCGGTGTACTTGCCGTAGACCACGTTGGAGGTGATGGTCAGGATGGAGGTGGTAGCCTCGGAATTGCGGTAGGTGTGACGCTTCTTGATCATCTCAAGGAAGGTGCGCAGCAGCCACACGCCGATCTCGTCGGCACGGTCGTCGTCGTTGCCGTACTTCGGGAAGTCGCCCTCCACCTCAAAGCCGGTGGCAAGGCCGGTCTCGTCGCGCACGACCTTGACCTTGGCGTACTTGATGGCGCTCAGGGAGTCGATGACGTGGGAGAAGCCTGCAATGCCGGTGGCAAAGGTGCGGCGCACATCGGTGTCGATGAGGGCCATCTCAGCTTCCTCGTAGTAGTACTTGTCGTGCATATACTGGATCAGGTTCAGCACGTTGACGTACAGACCTGCCAGCCAGTCCAGCATCTGAACATACTTGGGCAGGACCTCGTCATAGTTCAGGTACTCGCTGGTGATGGGGGCATAGTTGGGGCCGCACTGCTCGTGGCTCTTCTCGTCCACGCCGCCGTTGATGGCGTACAGCAGGCACTTTGCCAGATTGGCACGGGCACCGAAGAACTGCATCTCCTTGCCGGTCTGGGTAGCAGACACGCAGCAGCAGATGGAGTAATCGTCGCCCCACACGGGCTTCATCACATCGTCGTTCTCGTACTGGACGGAGCTGGTGTTGATGGAGACCTTGGCAGCGTACTTCTTGAAGTTCTCGGGCAGGGCAGAGGAGTACAGAACGGTCAGGTTCGGCTCGGGTGCGGGGCCCATGTTCTC
>CALDNF010000262.1 GCA_937917475.1 uncultured Faecalibacterium sp. | reverse complement strand
AAATAATCTTCAGTGCGTCCATTTTTGAATCCTCCATTTGTTTTTAGACGTTCATGCACGGCAGGCTGCCGTCAGAGGACCGCCCGTTTAATGATTTCGTCATTAACCCCGCTGTGGTTTCAGCGGACACTAACGCCTTAATAGGATATCACAAACACCGCTCAAAAGCAAGCGTTTTGACCAAAATATTCTCAATTTTTTTCTGTTTTGCCCAAAGGGAGCTCTTTTAATGGAACAGCTGTTTATCTGCCGTGAGGAACCTGGTGCGCAGGATGTTTGCATTTGCTGCGGGCAGGCCAAATTTTTCCTCAAGGAACGCCGTCAGCAGCGAAGGGTTCAGTGTGAGCTCCTGCGATGCAGGCAGGCAGATGGGAAACCGCACCCACTCCCCTTCGGTCTTGAGTTCAAGAGCCGGAACATAGGTTTTGAGCTCTACGGTTTTCACGCTGCGCTTGCTTTTTTTCTCCACCGGCACACTTTCGAGGGCATTGTACTGTGCGAGCTGCGGGGCAGCAGAAGCCGGATAGCTGATCTCATAACAGGCAAAAGCAATCAGGTCCGCCTTCATCTGCACCGGCTCCACCGAGGTGACTTCGATGCCGGCAGGCATAATGGCATTGAGTGCCGTCTGCCACTGCGCAAAGTCCGGAGCCTCGGCCTCTGTTTTGACATCCACGCACTCGCACTCACTCTCCTGCCCCAGCGACAGCGGGCAGGCAAAGGTCATATAAATATGAGGGTTGAAGCCCAGCGTATGCCACACCGGCAGACCGCTCCGTTTGAGCACCCGCTGCATCACTCGCTGCAAATCCAGCAGCGAGATGTAGGAGGCTTCGTTTTTCTTTTTAAACGAGATTCTTACTGTAATCAAAGCAGGGCCCTCCTAACAGATGATTTGCACCGCAGCCGTGGCAGGCACGGTTGCAGGGCTGGGTGGTCTGAGCGGCAAGAGCTTTGTTGTACTCCCGCACCAGATATTCGTGGGTCACACCGTAATCCATGTGCGCCCAAGGGGTCACCTCATCCAGACCGATGGGCCGCTGGCAGTAGAACTTGGGGTCAACACCCAGATCAGCAAAAGTCTGCATCCAGGTATCGTACTTGAAGCACTCTTCCCAGCCGTCAAAGTAACAGCCCCGCTTGTAGGCTTCCAGAATGACCGGAGCCAGACGGCGGTCACCCTTAGCAAACACGCCTTCGAGGAAGCTTGTTTTACTGTCATGGTAATTGACTTTGATCTTCCGGCTTCGGACGCTTTCCAGCAGATGTTTCTGCTTTGCACGCAGCGTCTCCTCCGTATCCATGGGAACAAACTGGAAGGGTGTGTGGGGCTTGGGCACAAAGCAGGCGCAGCTGATGGTCACCTGCACGCCCCGGCCCTTGGCATGAGGGATACTGTAATACAGGTCCACGACCTTTTGTGCGGTCTCGGCAATGCCCTCAATGTCCTCCATGGTCTCGGTGGGCAGGCCCATCATGAAGTAGAGCTTGACCGAAGAATAGCCGTTGGCAAATGCCAGCGAACAGGTCTTTTCGATCTCGTCCCAAGTGACATTTTTATTGATGACATCCCGCAGACGCTGGGTGCCGGCCTCTGCTGCAAAGGTCAAACCGCTCTTGCGGACCTTATTGGTTTTTTCAATGAGGCTCTGGGAGAAGTTGTCCATCCGGAGCGAGGGCAGCGAAAGGCTGACGTGCTCTTCCGGTGCCCACTCGTTCAGATCATCCAGCAGTTCTTCCAGCTGGCTGTGATCGGAGGTGGACAGACTGGAAAGGCTCAGTTCCTCATAACCAGTGTTGGCACAGAGGTCCTTTGCGGCCCGGTTGAGCAGGTCAGCGTCCCGCTGACGCATAGGCCGGTAGAGGAATCCCGCCTGACAGAACCGGCAGCCCCGGACACAGCCCCGCAGTACTTCCACACTGGCACGGTCCTGAATAGCTCCCACCATGGGCACCACAAAGTTGGTGGGCGGCGCAAAATCATTCAGGTTCTTGATGATTGCCTTGGTGATCACCGCCGGGATACCCGGCTCATTGGGGGTGATAGCCTTAACGGTGCCATCTTCGTGGTACGTCACATCATAAAAGGCCGGGATATACACGCCCGGGATCTTGGCGATCCGGCGCAGCAGTTCCTTTTTGGAGACACCGCCCTCTTTTTTGGCTTTTTCGATCTCAGTGCAGATGCCGGGCAGCTGATTTTCGCCCTCGCCCAGCTGGATCACATCAAAGAAATCCGCAATGGGTTCCGAGTTGCAGGCGCAGGGGCCGCCCGCAACGATCAGCGGCCAGGACTCATCCCGGTCCTTTGCGTAGAACGGGATCCCCGCCAAATCCAGCATGGCGAGGATGTTGGTATAGGACAGCTCATATTGCAGGGTGAAACCCACTGCATCAAAGTCCGTCAGCGGGTCCTTGCTTTCCATCGTATAAAGGGGCAGGTGCAGCCGTTCCATCTCGGCTTTCATATCCAGCCAAGGCATGAACGCCCTCTCACACCACCAGTTTTCGTGCGAATTCAGCAGTTCGTAGAGAATTTTTTCGCCCAGAAAGGACATTCCCACTTCGTAGGTATCCGGGAAGCAGAACGCAAAGCGGACGTCCATCTTCTCTTTTTCTTTATAAACACTGCCCGGTTCGCCGCCCGTGTAACGGCCCGGTTTCTGTACCCGGCCCAATGCTTCTTTCAGTTTGGGATCAAACATCCAGTTCCTCCATTGCCAATTTTTCAACACATTGATTTTTCATGTCTTTTTATTGTACCCTATTTTTACCCGGATTGCAATGCACAATGATGGATTCTGCTGCTGCCAGCATCTGCGCACCATCCAGCGGCGGGATGGGCAGCAGGTTAAACCCTGCTGTCAGAAGATTCGCTGCAAGGAACGCACTGCCCCGGATGGTTGCCCGCTGCTCCATCCGCAATGCCCACATCGCTGCCAGCAGCAGATTTATGCCCGGTCCGGCTGCGGCCAAAAGAAGCTTTTCTGCCGGGCGGATTCTTTCGCCTTGCAGCCTCATACAGAAACCGGTAAGCGTCACATCAATGGCCGGGAGCCGTTGGAACCGCAGCAGGTACACGATGATATGTCCCATTTCGTGCAGAAACGCCGCCAGCAGGCCCAGCCGCAGAAAGCCGCTTCCATCAAACAGCAAAAGCAGGTACAGGATGCCGCAGAGAATCACCGGGTCACGAAATGTCACCGGGCCAAACCGGATGTTCCGGTTCACGGCAGTTTCAGAAACGCCGCAGGGTCCTGCCGAACTCCCCCCACGAGCACTTCGAAGTGCAGGTGTGCTCCGGTAGCCCTTCCGGTCTGCCCGGCGGTACCAAGCTTTTGCCCGGCGGCAACCACCTCACCGGTGCGAACATAGAGATACTGCATATGGGCATACAGCGTCTCCTGTCCATTTTCGTGCCGGAGAAGGACCACATTGCCATAGCTTGCACTGTGCCGGGCAGATGCCACCACTCCATTCAGCACTGCCCGCACCGGGGTGCCTTCTCCACAGGCAAGGTCGATTCCCCGATGAAACGCTTCCTGCCCGGTAAAGGGGTCTTCCCGCCAGCCATAGGGGGCCGAGACACGCCAGCTGCCCATCAGCGGAAACTCCGCTTCTGCCGCCGGTTTTGCCTGCTGTAAGGAACAGCCCGCCGGAGCTGCCTTTTCCGCCCGGGCAAGCAGCAGCTTTCCCGCCCCCGCCAGCATAAAAAGCAGGAGAACGGCCCCAAAAATTGCCTGTCCTCTGGATGTTTTGTGATTTTGATTTCGTCTTGCTCTCATTTTGCCCCTCCGTTTTCTCAAAAGCATATGCCGGAGGAAGGCAGTCCAGAACCAGAAAAAGGCCGCTAGCCCCAAACGAGCCAACGGCCTTGCAGATCAAATTTTAATGGGTAAAGTGTTTGAACCATCGGGTGAAGATTCCTTCCCGGGTGCGCTTTGCTGCTGGTGCCGCCAGGTTCTGCTTGACCGGTTCTGTCTGCTTCTTTACCGGCGCAGGGCTGGGTGTTGATTTTTTCTCCGGCGTCTGTTCCAGTTCCGGCGTTTTTTCAATGGGAGCGGGTTCTTCTGCTTTCGGCGGTTCTTGGGCTTTTACCGGTTCCGGAGCATCCGGAACTTCGGGGACAGGCTCTTCCATCGGCTGGCCGTAAGGATGAGTCCAATCATCTTTCAGCAGCTCATACATTCCCATCTGACCATTGACCAGCGGTTCATCCGGAGCAGGCTTGATCTTTTGATAGCTGCCATCGGCCCGCATTTCCCGGGCGTTGACGTTATCCTTCAGCTGCAATTCCAGAATGTCGCTGAGCTTTTTGACCAGCACAGGGTCATCGACCCGGACACCCACTTCCACCCGGCACTCCGTGTTCCGGGTGAGGAAATCGCCTGATGCAATGTAAATTCTTGTGGACTGTCCATCAAAGAAGCTGTAAATCCGGCCATGCTCCAGATACCGGCCCACAAGGCTGCGGATGTGGAGGTTTTCGGTCTTGCCGGGCACTTCGGCCCGGACGCAGCAGATGCCCCGGACGATCATATCGATCCGGACGCCGGAACAGCTGGCCTCCTGCAGTTTCAGGATGATATCCCGGTCGCTGATGGAGTTGTTTTTAAGGATCATGGATGCCGGACGTCCCAGCCGTGCCGCCATGATGACCCGATCCATCTCTTCCAGCAGAACGCTCTTGAACCGGAGGGGAGCCACCAGCATGGTCTCGCTGGTCTCGGTCAGTTTTTGAACCGCAAGGTTCTGGAACACATTGGACGCTTCTTCGCCGATCTCCTGCCGTGCGGTGATGAAGGAGTAATCGGTGTAAAGCTCACTGGTCTTTTCGTTGTAGTTGCCGGTGCCGATCTGGGTGATATAGGAATAACCCTCCTTCCCCTTTTTGGTAATGAGGGTGAGCTTGGAATGGACCTTGTAATCCTCAAAGCCGTAGATCACCGTACAGCCTGCTTCTTCCAGCTGCTTGGACCAGTCGATGTTGTTCTGCTCATCAAAGCGGGCCCGCAGCTCCACCAGAGCCACCACTTCCTTGCCGTTTTCGGCTGCTTCGATCAGAGCCTGCACGATCTGCGACTCCCGGGCCATCCGGTAAAGGGTCATCTTGATGGAGATCACATCCGGGTCCTGTGCCGCCTTTTTCAGCATCGCAATAAAAGGCCGGATGGACTGATACGGATAGCTGAGCAGAACATCATGCTTCTGCACTTCGGCAGCCAGATCATAGTCCGGCGGCGGAAGCATGGGCCGGGCCGGGACATAGAAGAGCTCCGGGTTGCCGTCAGCCTCCATCTTTGCCGTAAGTTTATAGAAAAAGCTGAGATCCAGCGGGCTTTTTTGCTCAAATACCCGCTTATGGCTCAGTTCCAGCTTACTGCAGAGCAGCCGGGTGACCTCTGCCGGGGCAGAAGGTGTCATCTGAAGCCGGACTGCTGCGAGCTTGCGGCGGCGTTTGAGCAGGTCGGCCATGATCTCCCGGTAATCAATGTCATGGTCCATCATCCCCTCTTTTACGTCGATATCGGCGTTGCGGGTGACACGGAACACGCATTTTTCCTGAATCGCATCTTTGCCAAAAATAAGGGATGCAAAGTGCATCACAAGCTCTTCCACGAGAGCAAACTGCGTCTGACCATCCTTCCGGATCAGATGCATTCGCTCCATCTGGCTGGAAATGGGAACAATGCCAAGGCTGGGCTCGTCCATGTGCTTTTCCTTCAGCAGAACGCCCAGATAAATTTCCTTGTTCCGCAAAAATGGGAAGGGATGACGGTTATCCACGATCTGCGGGCTCAAAATAGGAAAAAGCTCATTTTGGAAATACTTTTTCCAAAAACGCTCATCTTCCCGGTTCAGATCATTGAAGTCCACTTTTTTGTAACCGCAGGCCGCAAGATTTTCCAGTGCTTTGGCGTAGTACTTATCACAGTCTTCCTGCAGCTGAGCCGTCTTGGGCATAATGGCGTTCAGCTGCTCTTCTGCCGTCATGTTGGTCTTGTTTTCCCGCTTTTCTTTTTTGCCGTGCATCAGGTTGGCCCGTTCCTGCAAAGAACCCACCCGCACCATAAAAAATTCATCCAGATTAGAGCCGTAGATCGCAAGGAACTTGACCTGCTCTGCCAGCGGAACGTTTTTGTCCTTGCTCAACACCAGCACCCGCCGGTTGAAATCCAGCCAGCTCAGCTCCCGGTTGATAAAAATGCTGTCGTCTTTCATACAGATCCTCTTTTTCCGCCCTTGCAGGCAATATTCAGCTTACACATGCAAGCTCACCCCAGCTGCGCACGATCTCCTCCGTCAAGCCGGGAACATCCGCCGCATCTTCGACCCGCAGAAATTTTCCATTCTGCCGCCGATATTCCACAATGGCCTCTGCCCGCTTCTCCCCGATACCGGGCAGGGTGGACAGAGCCTCCAAACCGGCGGTATTCAGGTCTACCCGCATCAGTTCAGACAGCGGGTCCAAGGGCGCAGAAGATGTTTCGCCCCGGAACGGAACTGCCTCCCAGACGATCAGCGCAAGGCATACGGCAAGAACCGCCGCTGCCGCAAAAAGGAACCGGCGTTCCGTATGGGAAAGGGTGATTTTCTTCATTGTACCATAAATCCTCTAAAAAGAAAGTCCCCTGCGGAACAATTACAGGGGACTTTACACAATTTTTACCCGATCTTCTCACTGCTGCGCACAAGGCGGTAAAGAACCTCCGCAGCAGAACCGGTATCATGGTCGGTCAGGGTCACTTCATCGGCGGCAAGGCGCAGTTCTGCCAGAGCGTCGGCAGGGACTACGCTGTGCCCGGCCAGCTTCATCAGATCCAGCATCTGTCCGCAGTCCGCCAGCACCGTCAGTTCACCGGCACTCCACCCGGCAGGCGGGCAGACCGCATTGAGCATTGCGGTGCCTGTGACGATGTTCGGGGTCAGGACCAGGGTATCCGGTGCGATCCGCTCCGGATGAAGCATGGCTGCCGCATCACCCAGCGTTTTTTCCAGCAAAGGGACCAAGGGCATCTGTTTTTTATCCTGATAAAGCAGGATGCGCAGCACATCCTCCCCTTTTATATCGGCCGGATTGCTGAGAAGGAACGGTGTCCATTCCTGCCGGAGATGCTGTTCCAGCGTATCGCTCATCCGCAGCACCCGGGTAGAGCCATCGCACATCTGCAACGCAATGCCAAGCCCCACAGCAGAGGGCAGTTTGCGGAGAACTGCGTCTTCCTGCCCGGCAAAGCTGCACAGGGGCTGCCCGCTGCCGGAGGCAAAGTTATAGGCCAGCGTACCGCCGCAGACCAGAGCAGGCGCACTGAGCCGCACTCCGCCCAAAAGACTGCGAACGGCCTTAGGAGACCGCTGAGAAAAAACAGTGAGTCTGCCGCCCCGGCTGCCGAACAGCTGCAGGACATCCCGAAGCAGCTGCGGAAGATTGCCCTCCTCGTTCAGGAACAGATGATCCAGATCGCAGAGAACAAGGGTGGATTCCAATGTCATTTTCATGATTTTCCCCTCCGGAGCGTTGCAAGAAAATGGGTGAAGTAATCCGGGAGCTCTGAGTCAAACCGCAGCTTCTCCCCGGTGATAGGATGAACAAAACCCAGCGTCTTGGCGTGCAGGCATTGGCCGTGAAGGCTGGTGATGCAGTTGTGCGGGCCATACACCGGGTCCCCTGCCACCGGATGATGGATGGATGCCATGTGCACCCGGATCTGATGGGTGCGCCCGGTTTTCAGTCTACATTCCAGCAGAGTGAATTCTCCCAGACGTTCCAGAACCTTGTAGCCTGTGTATGCATACTTGGTGTGGAGCTCTGAGGCCGGATAGACTGCCATCTTCTTCCGGTCGGTCTTGGAACGGCCCAGATTGCTCTCCACAAAACCCTCGTCCTGTGCAAAGCCGCCGTAAACCACAGTCTGATAGGCACGCTCTACGCTGTGCACAGCCATCTGCTGAGACAAACCAATGTGGGTCGCATCGTCTTTGGCAACGACCAGCAGACCACTGGTGTCCTTATCGATCCGGTGAACGATGCCGGGCCGGATCTCCCCGCCAATGCCGGACAAGCTGCCCTTGCAATGCCAGAGCAATGCATTGACCAGCGTTCCATCCGGGTTGCCGGGGGCCGGATGCACTACCATCCCCTTGGGCTTGTTGACCACAAGAAGATGTTCGTCCTCATAAACGATATCCAACGGAATATCCTGCGGGACGGCCTCGATGGGCTTTGCGTCCGGGATCTCCAGCAGGATGGTGTCCCCCGCCTTGAGCTTCAGGCTTTTGGCTACTGCTTTTCCGTTGCAGACCACATGGCCTTCCGCCACCAGATTTTGCAGCGCACTGCGGGACAGCCCGGTATCCTCGCCGCTCAGAAAGCGGTCGATCCGCTGGCCTGCGGCCTCCGGTTCAACAATAAATTCACGCTGTTCCATTGCTTATTGCTCCTTGGAAGTATTTTCACCGGAGTGCATCTCATCCAGAAAGATGACCAGCACCCAAAGTGCCACGCCTACACAGACGCAGATATCTGCAAAGTTGAACACCGCAAAATTCATGAACAGCAGATTGATGTAGTCCACCACTTCGCCGTTCAGCACCCGGTCGATCAGATTGCCCAGACCGCCGCCCAGCACGAGGATAAAGGCGATCCTCTGCAGGCGGTTATCCCGGCTGCGGAAAAACAGACCGTAGGCCACCGCAAGCAGTGCGATGCTGGTAGCGATGATGAGGAACAGCTGTTTGCCGCTGAGCAGGCTGAACGCCATGCCCTGATTGAGGATGAACCGAAGTTCCACAACATGAGGGATCAGCGGCATGGCAGACACCGGTTCCAGCACATGGACCGCCCAGAACTTGATCAGCTGGTCAATGCCCACCAATGCGGCGACACAGACCAGATCGATGATGACAAATGCCATAGTTTTCTCCTACCGGCAGCAGAAATTCCGCTGCCTTTTGTTCTGTACAAAAACGGCACTCCCTTGGAGCAGGGAGTGCCGCCCTCAAAAACAGATTCGTTTCTGACTGATATTGTTATGCTTCCACAACGCTGGCGCAGCGTGCGCACAGGGTGGGATGTGCGGCATGGGTGCCGATGTCTGCAGAGTACTTCCAGCAGCGTTCGCATTTGTCGCCGGTGGCATGGGCAGCGGCAACACCGAGACCCTCCACAGCAGAGGCCGCACCGCCTTCGCCCTTGACCAGCTCCACCTTGGAGACGATCATCAGGTCTGCCAGCTCATCCATGGGGATGCTGTTGAGCAGATCATAGACCGCATCGGAACAGTACAGAGTAACGGAAGCCTCCAGCGATGCACCGATGATCTTTTCGGCACGAGCCTGCTCGAGGACCTTCTTGACCTCATCACGGACAGCGATGAGCTGTGCCCACTTTGCCTTGAAAGCATCGTCAGCGGCATAGCTGCCGGCCTTGGGCATATCCTCAAAGACAACGTACTTGTTCATGCCCTCGGTCTTGGGCAGGAAGTCCCAGATCTCCTGACTGGTGAAGCAGAGGATGGGAGCGATGATCTTATCCAGTGCAACGAGGATCTTGTACATGGTGGTCTGTGCAGCACGGCGGCCCACACCGTTGGTGCAGTACAGACGATCCTTGGTGACATCCAGATAGAAGTTGGACATTGCCACGACGCAGAAGTTATAAACGGCATGATAGACCTTGTTGAAGTCGTACACAGCGTAACCTGCGTTGGTGTTGGCAATCAGGTCGTCCAGTGCAGCCAGTGCCCAGCGGTCGATCTCCTGCAGCTGGTCGTCAGCCACGCAATCGGTGTTGGGGTCAAAACCATCCAGATTGCCCAGAATGAAGCGGGCAGTGTTGCGGATCTTGCGGTAAGCCTCGCTCAGCTGCTTGAAGATGTTCTTGCCGG
>CALDNF010000261.1 GCA_937917475.1 uncultured Faecalibacterium sp. | reverse complement strand
CTGAGCCTGAACATCAGCCGTGAGATGCTGCAGAAGGACAACCAGCTCAAGCTGATCCACAACGCACTGGAAAAGAAGATCAAGAACGAGCTCCACGCTATGCTGGCCAACGACCGTGAGAAGTACGAGGAGTTCTGGAAAGAGTTTGGCCGTCAGATCAAGTTTGGTGCTTACTCCGATTATGGAATGCACGCCGAGCTGCTGCGTGACCTGCTGCTGTTCTGGTCTGCCAAGGAGCAGAAGATGGTCACCCTGCAGGAGTATGTAGACAAGATGCCTGCCGAGCAGAAGTTCATCTACTTTGCCGCAGGCGATTCCACCGACCGTCTGTCCAAGCTGCCCGCCGCAGAACTGGTTCTGGACAAGGGTTATGATGTCCTGCTCCTGACCGAGGATGTGGACGAGTTCTGTCTGCAGGTTCTCCGCACCTATCCCCGCAAGGATGCCGAGGGCAAGGACGGCACCGTGGAGTTCAAGAATGTCAACAGCGGTGATCTGGGCCTTGAGACCGATGAGGAAAAGAAGGCCGCGGAGGATGCCACCGCCGAGAACAAGGCTCTGTTCGATGCCATGAAGGATGCTCTGGACGGCAAGGTGAAGGAAGTCAAGGTCTCCACCCGCCTGAAAGATCACCCGGTCTGCCTGTCTGCCGACGGTCCCCTCTCCATCGAGATGGAGAAGGTCCTCTCCAAGCAGCCCGGCAGTGAAAACGTCAAGAGCGACAAAGTTCTGGAACTGAACGTCAATCACCCGGTCTTTGCCGTCCTCAAAGCCGCACAGGAGGCCGGCGACACCGAGAAGCTCAAGAAGTACAGTGCCCTGCTCTATGCACAGGCACAGCTGATCGAGGGCCTGCCGGTGGACGATCCTGCCGCCTACGCCGAAGCCGTTTGCAGCCTCATGAACTGATAAAATAAACTCCCTCTTAACAAAAGAACCGTGTTCCGGTATAATAAACTGGAACACGGTTCTTTTATTTATAAGGAAGGGGCTCATCCATGGAACCACAACGCCGCCGGCATCTGCTGGCTAAAATTCCCACCATCGCTATTCTCGCATTGTTTGCACTCTCCTGGCCGCTGGGCGTGCTCTTTTTTATCCTGCGTGCCATTGACCGGGATTCCATGAAAAAAGAGGGCACCGAACAATTTTACACCTATGAGCCCACCCGGCGGACAGACTCCACCGTGGGCGTTTCTTCCCAGAAAGCTCAGGCCGAAACATCCGAAGCATTTCCTGATTCCGGCATTGACCATCCCACGCAGGAACAGAAAAATGCCAAGAACTGGCACCATACCATTACCGTTCTCTGCACCATTCTGGGCGCAGTTTTTCTGTTCACCGGAGCAATTGACCTCGTGGATGTTCTGGGCGAATGGTTCTACTTCCCGGATTTTGAGGAACTGTTTACTGCTTTGACCATGACGTTGGGCGGCGGCGGTGCTTTGCTGATGGGCCTGCGGATGAACCGGACCCGCAAGCTGGAAAAGCTGCTGGACACCATCGTTGGCGAGCGGGACAGCGTTCCGCTGGATGAATTATTTGCAGCAGCCGGAGTTTCCGCAAAGAAGGGGCTTCCCGCACTGGAAAACGCCATTGAGCACGGTCATTTTGGCGCAGATGCCTACATTGACCACCGCACCGGGACTCTGGTTGTACGGGGTGCAGCTCCGCAGCCGCCGGAGACTCCACAGCCAAAGCCTCTTGATCCCAATGACCCCTATGCTGCTCTGCTTCAGCAGCTCCGGCAGGTCAATGCCTCCATCCCAGACCCGGTAATGACGGCTAAGATCAGCCGTCTGGAAGAGCTCAGCGCACGCATTTTTGCGCTTGCCCAAAAAGACCCGGGCAAAAAAGCTCAGCTCCAGAAATTCATGGATTACTACCTTCCCACTGCCCTCAAACTGCTGAACACCTATGCCCAGCTCTCGGCACAGGAGGTGCAGGGCAGCAACATCACTGAGACCCGGCAGAACATCGAACGCTCCATGGACCTGCTCATCTCCGCCTTTGAAAATCAATTGGACAAACTGTTTCAGGCCGATGCGCTGGATGTTTCCACCGACATTGCCGCACTGGAAGGGATGCTCAGCATGGACGGCCTGACAAACGGCGATTTTTCTTCCGGTCGTTGAGTACTTTTCATTTAAATGCAACAAAATCACATGGTGTTTTTCCCTCGGATTCTTTATTATAGAGATAGATGAACACAGCCCGGCCACGGGCTGCGATGGATACAAACCACACCCATTGTTCAGAGGAGGAACGCAAATGATGAAGCCTATTTCTGTTTGGAAGCAGGAGCTTTCCGGCGGCGTCCATGCCGACCGTCTGGCCTCCCTTTACTGCTGCGCACCGGACCAGACTCCGGCACAGGCCGCCCGCTATGAAGCCGTGCTGGACGGTCTGGAAAAGACCTTCGGCTCCCACGATGCAGCCGGACTCTACAGTGCCCCGGGCCGCACCGAGATCGGCGGCAACCACACCGATCATCAGCATGGCCGGGTGCTGGCAGGCAGCGTCAACATTGATATGATCGCAGCCGCAGGCCCCAACAGCCTGAACCAGCTGCGGGTCCAGAGCGAGGGTTATGACCTGTGTGTCATCGATCTGAACGACCTGACTGCCCGCAAGGAGGAGGAAAACACCAGTGCCGCTATCCTGCGGGGTGAATGTGCTGCTTTTGCGCAGCGGGGTGCATCCCTGTCCGGTCTGGACGTGTACATTTCTTCCAATGTTCCCAAAGGCAGCGGCGTTTCTTCCTCTGCCGCTTTTGAGGTGCTGGTCGGCGTTATCCTCAACGACTGCTTCATGACCGAAAAGGTCTCCCCCATCGCCATTGCACAGATCGGTCAGTGGGCAGAGAATGTATACTTTGGCAAGCCCTGCGGCCTGATGGATCAGATGGCTTCCAGTGTCGGCAACATCATCACCATTGATTTTGCTGATCCCGCCCACCCGGACGTGGAGCCAGTAGCCGTCGATTTCTCCAAGGCAGGGTTGGCTCTCTGCATCCTTGATTCGGGTGCCGACCACGCCGACCTCACCGACGAGTACGCCGCCATCCCCAACGAGTGCCGTGCTGTGGCCGCAGTCTGCGGCGGCGAAGTGCTCCGGGACGTACCCTTTGAGACCTTCATCGCCAAACTGCCCGAGTGTCGCAAGGCCTGCGGAGACCGGGCCGTTCTCCGTGCCTTCCATATCTATGCAGACAACCAGCGGGTGGCAGAACAGGTGACCGCTCTCCGGAACGGCGATTTTGACACCTTCCTGCGTCTGGTCAACGAATCCGGCGTGAGCAGCTGGGACTATCTGCAGAATGTCATCCCCGCCGGTTACAAAGAGCATCAGGAAGTTGCTGTGACCATTGCCGCTGCAAAGCATCTGCTGGGCGGCCGGGGTGCCGTGCGTGTCCACGGCGGCGGTTTTGCCGGCACTGCGCAGGCATTTGTTCCGCTGGATGAGCTGGAAAGCTTCAAGGCTGGGATGGAAGCCATTCTGGGCGCAGGCCGCTGCCACGTCCTTTCCATCCGTCCGGAAGGAGGTGCTGTGCTGTGATCTCCACCGCAATTCAGCAGCTGGTCAATTATGGCCTCGACACCGGCCTTATCCTGCCGGACGATGAAATTTACATCCGCAATCAACTCCTTATGACCATGGAGCTGGACAGTTTTACCCAGCCCGAGGGTGATGTCTGCTACACTGACCTTGAGAGCATCCTCAAGACCCTGGTAGACGACGCCGTTGCCCGGGGCGTCTGTGAGGACAACTCTACAGCCCGGGACCTCTTTGACACCAAACTGATGGGTGTACTGACTCCCCGCCCCAGCATCGTGCGGGCCAACTTTGAAGAGCGGTATGAAAACGAAGGCCCTCAGGCTGCAACCGACTGGTTCTATGAGTTCAGCCAGGACACCGATTATATCCGCCGCTACCGCATCAAGCGGGATCTGAAGTGGGTCACCAAAACGCCCTACGGTGATCTGGATATCACCATCAATCTGTCCAAGCCCGAAAAAGACCCCAAGGCCATTGCCGCCGCAAAACTGGCTCCGCAGAGTGCCTACCCCAAATGCCAGCTTTGTGTGGAGAACGAAGGCTATGCCGGTCGGATGAACCATCCCGCCCGGGAGAATCACCGCATCATCCCGCTGACTATCAACAACAGTGCGTGGAATCTCCAGTACAGCCCCTACGTTTACTACAACGAACATTGCATCGTCTTTAATAACGAGCATACTCCCATGAAGATCGAGCGGGCTACTTTCCGGAAGCTGTTGGACTTCGTGGCCCTTTTCCCCCACTATTTTGTGGGCAGCAATGCCGACCTGCCCATCGTGGGCGGCAGCATCCTGAGCCACGATCACTTCCAGGGCGGCCACTACGAATTCGCCATGGCAAAGGCTCCCATCGAAAAGAAATGGGTATTCCCCGGCTTTGAGGATGTGGAAGCCGGCATCGTCCACTGGCCCATGA
>CALDNF010000260.1 GCA_937917475.1 uncultured Faecalibacterium sp. | reverse complement strand
GATCATCGGCGGTGGGGGTGGCAGTCTCGGTCGAAGAAGAATCGGACGGAGCTTCGTTCAATCCGGTCATGGGCATGGAGCTCTGCTCCGGATGGGCTGCGTGCTGGGCAGCTGCCATATACAGCACGATATCCGGCGTGGAAACAGCCGTTTCCAGTGAGCTGCGCTCGTCATCACTCAGGCCGCTGCGCAGCGTGTACAGGCCATCCTCTGTTTCTTCATATGCGCTCTGAAAACGTTGGGCATCTGCATCGCTCATCAAAAGCGAGAGAGCATCCAGCGTAGAGGAACGCAGGGTCTCAGGCAGGGGGCTTTCAATGCCGCCCTGCTGGATGCCGGTATCTACGATCCTGCTGGTGTAGTCCGGCAGCGACAAGTCGCAGTAGGCCTGCACAAACAGCAGGGCGATCACCAACAAACAGGCGGCCCAGTGGCGGGCCAGCTGTTTAAAGATTTTTCCCATGGTTTGTTTCTCCCTTCAAAATTGATTGCTGCGCCGCATTTTCTGCTTCCACAGCATCCAGAAGTGCATCCTTGAGCGCAAACATCTGTTTCCGCTGCTGCGCCGGGATACGGGCAAGGACACGCTCAAAATAACTGTTCAAAGCAACCTCACATTGGCGGCTGGCCGCAAGACCGCACTCGGTCGCTCTCACCAGTGTTTTACGGCGGTCTTTTGGGTCGGTGATGCGTTCGATAAACCCATCCTGCTCCAGCTGGCGCAGCCCCCGGGAAACAGCGGGCAGCGGCTGTTTGACAGCAGCCGCCAGATCGGAAACGTAGATGGCACCATCCGTGCCATGTTCGTTGATTTGAACAAGCACCGCCTCCAACATCATAAAATGGCACTTGGGACATCCGCTCAGCGAGGCCTTCATTCCGCTTTTGGCTTCCTTACTCAGCCGGTGCAGGTAACGGAACAATCCGAACAGCTCTGGGGCGTTTTCCTGCGGCATCCAACTCCTCCTCGTTACTTAACATTTGCAAATACTTAACACATGATAACTATTTGCTGCGGACAATAATATACCCGCCTGCACCGAAATGCAAGCGGGTAGAATCTTTTTTTACAATTTCTTCATAACTGAGCGATAAGGTTTACTTGTGAAGCCACTTGTTATCCACCCAGATGCAGACACAGGCACCGAGGATGGAAATGACAAAGGAACTGAAGCTGCCCGTTGCGTGGATGCCCACCAGACCAAACAGAAACTCGCCCACAAAACTGCCCAGCACGCCCAGGACGGCATTGCGGGCAAACGACGTCTCTGTACCCATGAAACGCCCAGCAATATAACCGGCCAACGCACCGACCAGCACGCCGGTGATCAGAGAGATCAAAACACTGAGCAGAGAGAATAGCCCCATCAGGCAGCCAACCAGTACACAGATCAGGGCAAGAATAATAAGGATCGATAATGTAATCATACAGAAACCTCCTTGGTCTCAGCTGCCTTTTGCTCCGCCGCATACCGACAGATATCATTCAGACAGCATTTTTCACATTCCGGCTTGCGGGCGTTGCAGACAGCCCGGCCATGCATGACGAACCGGTGGCACAGGTCGCTGCCTTCCTCGGGCGGGATGATCTTCCAGAGGGCCATTTCCACTTTTTGTGGCTCCTTGATGCCGTCCACAAGGCCGATCTTATTGCACAGCCGGATGCAGTGGGTGTCCGTGACGATGGCCGGTTTGCCGAATACATCCCCCATGATAAGATTTGCACTTTTGCGGCCCACGCCGGGCAGGGCAAGCAGTTCCTCAAACGTAGTAGGCACCTGACCGTTGTACTTGTCCCGCAGCACCCGCATACAGGCCGAGATGTCCCGGGCTTTGGAGCGGCCTAGCCCGCAGGGCTTGACGATGGCCTCAATGTCCTCAGGCTCTGCCGCAGCCAGTGCAGCAACGTTGGGGTACTTGGCAAACAGATCCTCCACAACGATGTTGACCCGGGCATCGGTGCACTGTGCAGCCAGCCGCACACTGACCAGCAGCTGCCAGGCATGGTCATAATCCAGTGTGCATCCTGCGTCAGGATATTCTTTTTTCAGCCGCCGGATCACCTCCAGTGCCAGCTCCTTTTTTGCCGTCAGATCCTCCGGCACGGCCTTTGTTCTGCCCATTTTTCACATCCGCTCCCTTTTCTCCGAGATTTCTTCGATGATAACACGTTTGGAAGGGTTTGTAAATGACTTTTAAGGATTATCTGAGAATCATTTTTAATTTTGAATCTTGCCCTCGCTGTAAAAATGCGCTATACTAAAAGCATAAACTGAGAACTCTGTGCAGAAAGGGGAGGGGGAATACCCGATGAACGAACCACTGGCGCAGCGGATGCGCCCCAAAACACTGGCCGAAGTCTGCGGTCAGCAGCACCTTCTGGCACCCGGGCGGGTGTTCCGCCGAACCATTGAAAGCGGCAAAATCCCAAACATGATTTTTTACGGCCCATCTGGAACCGGCAAAACCACGGTGGCACGCATCATTGCCGAGAACAGCGGCATGACCCTCCACAAGCTCAATGGCACCTCCTGCGGCACCGGGGATATCAAGGCGGTGCTCAAGGATATCGGCACGTTGGCCGGGGCGGGAGGAATCCTGCTTTATCTGGATGAGATCCAGTATCTGAACAAAAAACAGCAGCAGAGCCTGCTGGAATGTATCGAGGACGGCAGCGTGACGCTGATCGCATCCACGACGGAAAATCCGTATTTTTACATTTATAATGCACTGCTGAGCCGGTGCACGGTATTTGAATTCAAAGCTCTTACGGCAGCGGATGTCAAACAGGGGGTACAGAACGCCCTGAAAAAGCTTTCGGAGACGGAAGACATTTCGGTGACTATGGACGAGGATGCCTGCGAGTATCTGGCTGAGAGCGCAGGCGGCGACCTCCGCAAAGCTTTGGGCTGCCTTGATTTTGCAGTAACAGCGGCCCCGGCAGGGGAACAGGGGCGGCACATTGATCTGGATATGATCCGGCAGGTCACACGCCGCACGGCCATGCGGTATGACCGGGACGGTGATGACCACTACGATATCGTGTCCGCTTACCAGAAATCCATGCGCGGGTCTGACCCGGACGCAGCACTGCACTATCTGGCCCGGCTGCTGGAGGCAGGCGACCTGCCGTCGGCCTGCCGCCGCTTGATGGTCTGTGCCTGCGAGGACGTGGGCCTGGCCTATCCGCAGATCATTCCAATCGTCAAGGCGGCGGTGGATGCAGCCAACATGGTGGGCCTGCCGGAAGCCCGGCTCCCGTTGGCGGATGCAGTGATTCTGGTAGCCACAAGCCCCAAGTCCAACAGTGCCCACGATGCCATCAATGCAGCCATTGCGGATGTGCAGGCAGGCCGTACCGGGCCCATTCCCCGGCAGCTGCAAAACAAGCACTTTGACGGCGAGGATGCCTTGGTCAAGGGCCAGAATTACAAATATGCCCACGATTTTGAGCATCATTGGGTGGATCAGCAGTACCTGCCGGATGCACTGAAAGGAACAAAATATTATACCTTTGGGGATAATCGCACCGAGCAGGCGGCTCGGGCATATTGGGCAAAGATCAAAGGAGAAGACAAGGTCTGAAGAGCCTTGAAAGCGAATGAACAGAAAGGAAAACACTATGCGCTACTCAAAACAGCGGGAGCTGGTCTTGCAGAAGGTAGAAGAACTCTGCGACCACCCCACCGCCGAGGAAATCTACGATGAGGCCGTCAAGGACTGCCCCAACCTGAGCTTGGGTACGGTTTACCGCAACCTGAACAGTCTTGTGGATGCCGGGCGGGTCCGCCGGGTGTCCATCCCGGGAAAAGCCGACCGATTTGATCATACGCTGTGCTGGCACAGCCACCTGTACTGCACGCAGTGCGGGGGCGTTGTGGATGCAGATGTGGATGAAAAGCAGGTCATGAAGCTGGTAAAAAACCAAAAAGGCCGGGTAGACGACTGTGCCGTGGTCCTGTTTGGTATCTGCGAAGCCTGCATGGCACAGGAAAATGCAGAATAAAGCCGCCTTTTGAATCGAAAAATGCAATTGCCCTCTTGCCCAAATGAAAGAAACAGGGTATACTAAAATGAGCATTTTGAAAATTTGAAGGATGGTTTTGCTTGGAATACATTACATTTGAACACAATTCTGCTGCGGCCGATCTGGTGCGGCAGACATACGATACCCCTCCGCTGGCGTTTGTCCACAGCTATGGCTGCCAGCAAAACGTCAACGACGGAGAACGGATCAAGGGCGTGCTGGTAGATATCGGCTACGGTCTCTGCGATAAGCCCGAAGACGCTGATCTGATCCTCTTCAACACCTGTGCCGTCCGGGAACACGCCGAGCAGCGGGTCTTTGGCAATGTGGGTGCCCTCAAGGGGCTTAAAGAGAAAAAGCCCGGCCTGATGATCGGTCTCTGCGGCTGTATGGCAAACCAGAAGCATGTCGTGGAAAAGCTGCGCCAGAGCTATCCCTATGTGGATCT
>CALDNF010000259.1 GCA_937917475.1 uncultured Faecalibacterium sp. | reverse complement strand
CAGCCCGGTCTGCTGACCCAGCGTCTTGATGATAGTGCCGATGAGCAGGCTGGCGAACAGGCCCTGCGCCATTGCGCCAAGAGCCTCGATGAGATAACGCTGCGGAGTGATGACGATATCTTTCCGCTTCAAAAATTCTTTTACCGATGACATAAGCGATACTTGCCTTTCTGTCTTGTTTTTCTGTTTGCGGGCAGCACGGCGGCTGCATGACCATCATGATACCATACACCTGTCAAGACAGCAAGAGCGGAGCCGGATTTTCTACTCCCAGCCCAAAAAAGAGAAAAGATCGCAGGTGGTTTTGTCTGTTTTTCTGCCCAAAAGGGGCGGAGCGTGCAATAATCGGCAGGGCTCAGACGTATTCTTATCGGAATGGTTTTGGCCGGGCGGGCGATCCATGCTCCGCTACCTGTGAAAATTTCACCCGAAGGCCCATGCCGCCCCAAAGAAGATTGACGGACAGTTGGGTTTGGGTGTATACTGGAAAAGTACCAGAAGCGAAAATTATATCCGGTGCAATCAATGCAAAATCCGGGCAATGCCCGATGAATTCTGGAGGCAGTGCGAACGGCATGAACGATAAAAAGAAAACTTCCCGGAAAGGGAGCCGCCGCAGCGTCGGCAAGGCGGTCGCATCGCTGGTAATGGCTCTTGCTGTTACCGTGGGCGGTGTGAGCACCACGGCGGTGCTGGTCACCCAGCCCACGGGGCTGACGGTGGAGCCTTCGACCCTGCAGTGGGAGAAGGAGCCGGTGAATCCCTTTGCCTTTTATCATAAAAAGAGCGAGACCAAGGCGGAAGCGTCGGCTTCTTCGGAAGCAAAGGCAGAATCCAAGGCCGAAGAACCCGCAGCGGAACAGCCTGCGGAGTCTGCGGCACAGTCGGCTGCGCCGGTCGTGAAGGATACGGCAGCGGAAGCCCCGGCAGCGGTTGAGACACCTGCCGAAGAGCCTGCCCCCGCAGACCCAATGGCGGGCAGTGCGGCGGAGATGGAGCAGGAGAACGGGTTCCCTAAGATGCAGCAGGAGACCGCAGAGCTGGCCGCAGAGGACCCGCTGAGTGCACCTGTGGAAGAAAATGCGGAGTCTCTGACAGACGGTGAAGAAAGTACCGCTGCGTCAGAAGCTGCCGCAGAATCCGCTCCGGAAGGGGCAGAGCAGCCTACGGCGGGCACCAACTCGGTGGAAGACGAGCTGGCCGATGCCCAGATCAAGACCGAGGATGGCACCATCCTGCTGACCCCGGAAGAGATCCGGGCGGCTCTGGATGCCGGTACATTGGATGAAGAAAGCTTGGAAGTGGCCTGTCTGGACAACGAGAACGGCTTTTTCCGCTGGCTGTGGAACTGGTTCTTCGGCATCAAGGATGACGACAGCAGTTCTTCCACCCCGGCCCCGGCTTACTCCGGCTGGCGCACTGTGAACGGCAAGACCTATTATTACGACCAGAACACCAACAAGCCGGTCACCGGCATCAAGTCCATCGACAACAAGCTCTATTATTTTGATGCAAACGGCGTGCAGACTCCTGCGACATTCGGCATCGATGTCTCCAAATATCAGGCCAACATCAATTGGGAGCAGGTCAAGCAGGCGGGTGTGCAGTTCGTCATTATCCGCATCGGCTACCGGGGCTACGGCAGTGGTACGCTGGTGCAGGACCCTATGTTTGAGCAGCATCTCACCAATGCCCGGAACGCCGGGCTGCGGGTGGGCGTCTACTTCTTCAGTCAGGCCGTCAATGAGAACGAGGCCCGGGAAGAAGCGCAGGCCTGCGTTTACGTTCTGAACAAGCGGGGGCTGGATTACCCCATCTACTTTGATACCGAAGCTTCCGGCGCATCCAACGGCGGCGGACGTGCCGATGGTCTGGGCAAGGCGGACCGCACCAAGTGCGCCATCGCCTTCTGCGAAGAAATCAAGGCTCTGGGCTATCAGCCCGGCGTGTATGCTTCCACTCTGTGGTTCCGCAACCGTGTGGATCTGAGCCAGCTCACCGGCTACAGCATCTGGAACGCCCATTACAATGTGGCCAGCAGTCCCATCGCCTGCAATATGTGGCAGGGCAGCTGCACGGCCCGGATCAGCGGCTACGGCGGACAGATCGATGTGAACATCAGCTATGTGGGCTGATCTCTAAGGAGAAATTATGGACCGGATTCGACTGATCGCATCGGACATGGATGCGACCCTGCTGGATCGGCAGAGTCGGCTCCCGGTGGATTTTGCCGGGATGGTGAAGCGTCTGGCTCAGCTGGGCATCCACTTTGCCGCTGCCAGCGGACGGCCTCTTTATACATTGGAAGAGATGTTTCCCGACCTGCGCCGGGAGATGATCCTCATTGGCGATAACGGCGGTGCTGTCCGCTGGAATGGGGAGAGCCTTTATACCTCGGAGATGTCTCCGGAGGGCTGGCGTGCACTGGCCCGCAAGACCCGGGATGCCGGGGACGTGGCAGTGCTCTGCGGGCTGGAAAGTGCCTATGTGGAGAAGCAGTATCAGCGGTTTGACCCGGTGATGAAGCAGTTTTACACCCGGGTGGAATATGTGGACGACCTGACGACGGTGACCGCCCCAGCAGACAAGTTTACGATCTATCTGCCCCGGGACAACGCCAAGGAGGCGTATGATGTCCTGTACGGCCCGGCCTGCGGCACCGAATTCTCGGTGGCGGTGGCAGGCAGCTGCTGGGTGGATATCATGAATCCCGGTGTGCACAAGGGCGCAGCCCTGAACATCCTTGGAAAGAAGCTGAACATTCCGGAATCTTCCATGATGGCCTTTGGCGACACCTACAACGATGCCGAGATGCTCTGCACCGCAAAGTATGGCTTCCTGATGGAAAACGGCAGTCTGCCCCTGCGGCAGAAGGTGCCGTTTCTGGCACCGCCCCATTGGGAACAGGGAGTTATGCAGGTGCTGCAAAAGGTCCTTGCCCAGAATGGTGAGGTCTGCCCGGCGGATTTCACTCCGGCTCATTAACATAACGCAAAACAAGAGGCTGTTGCACAAGGAAAAAACGAGTGCAGCAGCCTCTTTTTCTTGTTCTC
>CALDNF010000258.1 GCA_937917475.1 uncultured Faecalibacterium sp. | reverse complement strand
ACCGTCCCGCCGGGAACCCGCCGGAGCAGTGCCGTCCTCAAAGTGGGGGAAGCTCCTGCTGACCTTACAGGCCATCCTCAGCGTGGTAGCTCTGGTGCAGCTCTGGCGCACCCAGATGCTTCCCGTCCTCTATCTGATCCTCATTGCCGCCCTGCTGGTCCTGCTCTGGCTGCTGGTCAAGCGGTGTCAGGAGTACAAGGTGCCCGGCATCGTGTCCCGGATTTTTTCGGCAATGCTCTGTGCCGCCATGGCCTTGGGCTGCGTCTGGGCGCAGCAGGGCCTGTCCGCTCTGGGCAGCGTAACCTCCGGCCTGATCACCGGTTCTGAGGCCAATAAGATTACCAAAGAACCTTTTGTAATCTATCTTTCCGGCGTAGACAACCGGGGCGAGCTGACCGAAAACGCACGCAGCGACGTGAACATTCTCGCCGTCGTCAACCCCACCACCAAGCGGGTGGCCCTGATCAACACCCCTCGGGACTACTACGTTGATCTGGCGGGTACCAACAGCAAGGACAAGCTGACCCATGCCGGATTGTACGGCGTGGAGACCAGCATGGCCACGCTGGGCAACCTCTACGGCATCAATGTGGAGCACTATCTCCGGATCAACTTTGCCGGTTTCATCAGCATCATTGATGCCATCGGCGGCGTGGATGTCTATTCCGATCAGGCGTTCACTTCTGTGGGCAGCCCGGGATACTACGACCCCACCACCTTTGCCGAGGGCTGGAACCATCTGGACGGCAAGTCTGCTCTGGCCTTTGCCCGGGAACGTCACGCCTTTGCCTCCGGTGACATCCAACGGGGCATCAACCAGATGAAAGTCATCGATGCCACCGTCAACAAGCTCAAGTCTCCTGCCCTGCTCATGAGTTTTTCCAAGCTGATGGATTCCGTATCCGACTGTTTTGTTACCAGTCTGTCTGAGGATCAGATCACGGCTCTGGTTCGGATGCAGCTTAGCGACCTTGCCAGCTGGGACATCCAGAGCTGCACCGTCACCGGTTCTTCCGGTAAGAGCAGTCAGTGCTACTCCGCCAAGGGCCAGAGCCTCTACGTCATGAAGCCGGACGAAAGCTCCGTCAATGAGGCCAAAGCTCTGATCGCATCCGTCCTCGGCGGTGAGGACAAGGTGAGCAGTACCAGCCAGACCCCCGAAAAGACCGAGGTACACACCCCCACTGCTGACCCCAATGCCGCCGTCTCGGTGCCTGAGACCCCGGCGGAAAGCGTGATTGTGGAAGAGCCCGCCGAGAGCCAGCCGGAGGAGACGCCTGCCGAGGAGACACCCGAAGCTCCCGCTGAATCGGACGCTTCCACCGAAGCTCCGGCAGAGACCCCTGAAACGCCGGCAGAGACCCCCGCAGAATCCGAATCTCCTGCCGTCAGCCTGCCCTCGCAGGAGCAGGTAGAGCAGGCAGCTTCCTCCATCCAGCAGGCCGCATCCACTATTCTGGATGCCCTGCTGGGGTCTGCTTCCTCCTCTTCGGAGAATACTGCCGCATAAATAATTGGATAAAGAGCTTTATATATGGACGAAAAGGACCTGACGATCTTCCTGACCCTTGCCGAGACCGGCAACCTGACCCGCACGGCAGAAAAACTTTACCTGACCCAGCCCACCCTGAGCAAGCGGCTGCAGAACATGGAAGCCGAGCTGGGAGCCCCTCTCTTTTTGCGGAGCAAACAGGGCGTGACCCTGACCCCCGCCGGGGAACTTGCCCGGCAGAGCTTCCGCCGCACCGCCGATGAAATGGAGCAGCTGCGGGACCATATTCAGGAGAGCAAGGGCACCGTGGGCGGCACGCTCCGGGTGGAGGCCTCCATTGATTACTCCGCCTACCGCCTGCCCAAAATTCTGGCCGACTACACTACCCGTTTTCCCAATGTTGTGCTGAACGTTTCCAGCGACCACAGCCGTGACTGCCTGCGGAAGATGCAGGAAGGGCAGCCCCATCTGGCCATTGTCCGGGGCAACTATGAGTGGGACGGCATGAAACTTTTGCTGGAGCAGGAGGCCGTCTGCCTCATCCGGAGCCGGAGCACGCTGAACACGCCCCTGCGCCAGATGCGGTATATCGGCCGGGACTCCAACCCCGAGCACATGAGCATGAAGGCCCGCTGGCTGATGGAAAACCATCTGGAACCCGCCAGCAGCCTGAACGTCAACGGTCTGTCCACCTGCGTTGCCATGGTGCAGGAGGGCTTGGGCTGGAGCATCGTGCCGGAGATCTGCCTTGCCTACTTTGACGGCGTGGCAGAGCCCCTCTTCTTTGCCGACGGCACTCCCCTCACCCGCTCCACCTACCTGCTCTGCCGCAAGCGGGAGTATGCGCTCCCGCAGGTCCGTGAGTTCATCCGCACCGTCTGCGACCACTCCCCGAATCCGCAGATCCTGCAGGAAGGGTAAAATCACTCCGCATATAAAAGGACTCGCTCTTCTGGGTCGTCTGCCCGGAGAGAGCGGGTCCTTTTTGTGTTGCTGCAAAATCCCTTGAAACAGTTGCGCAAACGGCTGCGAAATGGTATGATTGACCCATACAAAAAGGGCACAGGCGATATCCAAAGCGGAAATCGTCTGCGCCCTGAAAAGATGTCCTCGAGGTGATTCGAACACCCGGCCTACTGCTTAGGAGGCAGTCGCTCTATCCAGCTGAGCTACGAAGACAGAACTGTGCAGTGACTATTATAATACCGCACTTCTGCCGGAAAATCAAGCCGGGGCTTCATTTTGCCCTTGTGCATATCAGAAAAGAGGTTTCCATGCCAAAGTTCAAATTTCCGAAAAAGGCCCGCAGACGGCGCAGCGGATGGTTTGCGGGCAGCAGTGCCACCCAGATGATCTGCATCAGCTTCCTGCTGCTGATCGCCGTGGGCACGCTGCTGCTCACCCTGCCCATTTCCAGCCGGAGCGGACGGCTGGGGGTGGTGGATGCCATGTTCACCGCCACCAGTGCCACCTGCGTCACCGGCCTGATCGTCCGGGACACATGGACCCAGTTCACCTTCTTCGGGCAGGCGGTGATCCTGTTGCTGATCCAGATCGGCGGTCTGGGGCTTGTGACCCTGACCAGCTTTTTTGCGCTGGCAGCACGGCGGCGGATGGGCTTCCGGGACCTGCGGCTGCTGGGTGAGAGCGTCTCGGCCAACGGCCTTGCGCAGGCCACCGAGGTGCTCAAGATCGTCATTTCGCTGGCCGCTCTCTTTGAGGCCGTCGGCGTGGTGCTGCTGCTCTTTGCCTTTGTGCCGCAGTTTGGGCTTGAGGGCATCTGGGTCAGCGTGTTCACCGCCATCTCGGCCTTCTGCAACGCCGGC
>CALDNF010000257.1 GCA_937917475.1 uncultured Faecalibacterium sp. | reverse complement strand
AGAACGGTGGCAAACATCAGCAGCAGGACATTGCCGCCCACGACTTTCAGCACCTTGTTCACGATGCGGTCAAACACACCGGCATCGTTCATCACGCCGAAGAACAGCACCGCAAAAATGAACAGGATGGCCGTGGTGGAAACGCTGGACACGCCGTCCTTGATGTAGCCGCTCATGTCCGTGGGGCTGAACCCGACGGCAAAGCCCACCAGAATGGGCAGCAGGATAAAGACGACCGCAGGAGTACTCTTGCCCCACAGCAGCAGGGCAACGATCAGGATCATCAGGGCAAAGCCTGCGACACCTAACATTGACATAGCTTTCTTCCTTTCACTGACTCAAGGGTTTTCTCGAAACTTCCATCAAAAACTGCAGTTTTCTTTGATGCTTCGATTATAGTCAGACCAGCTATAAATGTCTAATGCCGTTTCAGGCCGTTTTGTATAACCTTTGGTTATGGTAAAAAATGTTTTGTGCAATTTTTACAAAATTTTTCCGTCTCTTTTCACGATGTATCCCAGAAAACTCAGCATTTCGCTTCAAAACATCCTTGTTCCATTGTGCATCCTTCACAAAACCCGATTGCCATAAATACAACAATTTTCGCTGGAAAATGGACAAAAAACTTTTGGATATGGACAGAAAAAGCCGCCGCAGACACAGCTGCGGCGGCTTTCATGGGCAGTGAGATCAGAACGGCGGACGCCAGCCGGTGCAGTACCGGGCATAATCCCGGTCCGCCTGCTTGACGTAGAGCACCAGCTCCTCGGTTCCCTCTTTTTTGGTGCGCTGACGCACCTTGGTGGGGAGGTTCTGGCGGTGGAGCAGCTCCAGCTCATCCTTGAGTTCCTCTTCGTTGTCAAAGGTATCCAGCTCGGTCCAATGGGTCATAAAGAGCCAGATCTTAATCAGTTGTTCCTTCATCTTCGGTCTCCTTCAAAGTCTCATCCTCCGGGCTGCGCATCCGGTAAAAGGGCGCAATGGCATTGGCATCGCCGTGGCGGACAATGGAATAGGTGATATCGCAATAGGGCTGGATGGCAGTGCTCTTTTCCACCGTAGAGATCAGCAGCACCTGCAGTTGCAGCCGCCGGAACAGCTCCATCATGGGGCGGATGCGGTCACTGGTCATCTTGCTGAACGCCTCGTCCAGCAGCACCAGCCGGATGCTGTTCTCGCTCTTCTGATAAATTTGCAGCAGAGATGCGCAGATGGCCACATAGAAGGGGGCCTGATTTTCGCCGCCGGAGGAATCCCGGCTGACCCGGGACAGATAGGCCTGCTGGCCCGACACCGTGTTGGTGACCTTGATATCGTAATCCAGATAGGTGCGGTAATCCACATAGTCCGAAAGGGTCACATTCTCGGGGCGGCGGCCCTCCTGCCGGGCCCGGGTGTTCTCGTCCACATCGGCCATGATCTTTTCCATCAGCTCGTCCACCTGCCGCTCGTAGACCGGGTCGGCGGTGGCAGCCAGATTGTCCAGCGAATCGCCCGCCGTCATCTGCTGGTTGCCCTTGTCCACAATGACCTGATAGAACGCCGCCAGCTGGGGGTCCCGGCTGGGTTCCAGTTCAAAGCGGTAGACTTCCTCGCCGTAGGTCAGCTGTTCCATCACCTTGTTCAGCTCCCGGAACTGCCGCCGGGCGTTGAAGATATCGTCCTTCATCCGGAAGAGGATATCCTTCCGGAAGCGGTCCTTGCAGTCCTTCTGGGCCTGTTCCAGCCGGGCAGCATACCGTTCCAGATCGATCCGCACCAGACTTTCGTACTGGGTGCGGTACTGCTCCACTCCCGCAAGTCCCAGCGGATAATCGCAGACGTACCGTTCGTTGTACTTCTTCTGGGCAGGTTCCAGTGTGCCGGAAAGATAGGCCTGCAGGGCGTCGTCCAGCTTGACCTGTGCTTTCTCGGCGGTCTGAGCAGCGGTGCGGGCATCCCGGCTGGCCGTCAGCTCTTCAAAGCGGTTCCGGGCCAGCGGCTCCAGCAGCGGATGCTTTGCAAAGAAGTCCTCTGCCGTTTTTGCACTCTGCCCGGCAGTCTCCACAGCCTTGGCCCGCTGTGCTTCGCAGGAAGCGAGCTGCTTTTCACAGACCCGCAGATCTCCGCCTGCCCGCTCCACGGCGGCCCGGGCAGCATCCCACGCCGCTTCCCGGGCTTCTTCCTCTTTGTAAAGCTCCTGCAGCAGCGGGTTTTCCCGGCAGTCGGCCAGCTTCTGCTCCTGCGCTTCATAATCCGCCTTTGCGGCGGCAAGGGCCTCCCGGTTTTCCCACAGGCCGCTCAGTTCCTCCAACGCTTTGCCCCGGAGGATGTTCTGGAACTGGTCGTAGGCACCTTTCAGGCCGCTTTCGGTCTGGGCCGCAGCACGGAGGCGTTCGCCCAGAGTTTCCAGCTCTGTTTCCAGTTCCCCGGCCCGGGCACGGCGTGCATCCAGACCAATATACCGCTGGGGCGTGCGCAGCCGTTCCAGCCGGAAGGGGTGATGCCGCAGCAGGTCCCGGGTGGCACTGTCGGGGTAATTTTCAAGGGTGTCCGGCGTCTCACAGCAGACGATCCGCCGGAGGATGGTGTCGGCATACTGCGCCGCCAGCGGATTTTCGCTGGTGACCTGCGCCGCAAGGCTGTCTGCCGGAGCGGCGTCCGCCTTCCGGTTCGCCTTCCGGATGCCCGGAGTGTCCAGCAGGCTGATGGGCCCCACCTTGTCCCGCAGGGCCACAAAGGCACTCTTGGCGGCGGCGTAGTGAGCGGGCGGCACCAGAATATCGAACCGGCGGTCGCCCAGACAGGCTTCCACACAGTCCTGCCAGCTCTCGTCCTCTACGTTCAGCAGCTCGCAGAAGATCTTGGCATCGGGGGTCATGCCCCGGCTTTTCAGTTCCTCATTGACGGCATCCCGCACCCGGGTGGCGGCATCGCCGTGGGGGTAGACCCACTTGCCGCCGGAGACAGCATCCAGTTCCGCCCGCTTGCTGTTCTGTTCCTTGGCAAGGTCCGCAGCGGCCTGCCGGGCCGCAAAATACTGCTCTTCCAGCGGCTTTTCCAGCCCGGGCAGAGCTTCCAGCAGCTTGGGCAGAGTGTCCGTGGTGAGATTTTCAGGCCAGAGGGCGGCATCCACCGCAAGGCCGTTCCGCTTCAGGCTCCGCAGCAGAGCAGTGACCCGGGCAGCAGCTTCCTCGCTTTGGGCTGCACGGCGGGATGCCGCATCCAGCAGGCTCTTCTTCCGGGCCGCTTCCTCGGTCATGGCATCCAGTGCCCGGCCCTCACCGCTGGCCGAAGCCGCCCCGTGGGCCGTCAGATAAGCCCGGCGGGCTTCCGCCTCCGCATTTTTGGCGGCTTCATACTGAGCGGTCAGGCTCTCTTTCTGCCGGCGGCCTGCATCCAGACGGTCCTGCCAGACGGCATCCTCTCCGGCATCGGCTTCCGCATGGGCCAGCAGAGCCGCTCCCCGGTTGACCAGAGCTTCCGTCTCTTTGTCCGCAGCCTCCCGGCCCTCGCTGACGATCTCTTCCAGTGCAGCGGCCCGGGTCTGGGCCTCGGCAAGGATGGCGTGGAGATTTTCCAGCTCCACCCGGTCCCCCTGCAAGGCTTCCAAGTCCAGTTCCGGCTGGGGCAGGATATACTGATACAGAAACTCCCGGAAATTGGGGATCTCATCCATGCTGGTGCCCATCTGGAACACTTCATTGAACTTCTTGCCCAGCGGACTGGATGCCCGTCCAATGCCCAGAGCCCGGCAGATGCGGTCCCGGGCTTCGCTGGGGCTGCGGGTGTAGGAGAGCCGCCCCACGCTGGGTTTGAAGTCCTCCTTTGCGCTGGGTGCCCCGGTGCGGGGGTCAATGAAGGGCAGCATTTCCAGCGTGCAGCCGTCCTCCGAGATATACCAGGTCTGGTCGCCGGGGTGAAGCTCCTGCATGGGCCCCTCCGACTCTACCCGGACAGCGATGACAAAGGTGGTGCGTTTCACACTGTCCCGGAACTCTGCGCCGATGTAGGCCACGGTGCGGCCCGGGCGGCGGTAGGCGTTCTCGCCCCGCTGCTTGGCATGGACTGAGCCCTGCAATGTGCGTCCGCTCTTCTTGTTGCCCAGTGCATTGAAATTCCGGTTGGTGGTCAGGCAGTAACGGATGGCATCCAGAATGGTGGTCTTGCCCACGGCGTTCACGCCGATCATATAGGTCAGCCGGGCACAGTCGAAGGTAACATTCTCAAAGTTGTGCCAGTTGATGAGTTTCAAGCGTTTTAATTCGATCATTCTTCCGCCTCCGCAGTGTCCTCAGGCCGTTCGTACAGGGAAAGCTCATTCCGGGTGCGGCTGCTCTCGGCGGCGGCATCCGCAAGGTCGGCATCCGGCAGGGCCAGCAACACGGTGGGGAACACCTCGATCCGGCTGTCCAGCCCGCTGAGCCGCCCCACCGGGCGGGCCAGATTGTACCGCCGCAGGGTGCGCAGCAGCCGTTCCAGCGTGGGCTGATCCAGCCGACGGGGCAGGTTCATCTTCTGCAATTCTGCCTGCACCTCTTCCACGGTCACCAGTACCTGATCACCGCCTGCCGTCAGGCTCTCCCGTTTCTGGATATAAAGCAGCCGAAGCACCAGCAGCAGGATGCTTTCATATTTCAGCAGCCGGGCCTGACTGCCCTCGTGCTCATTGACCAGTGCCGCCGCCTGCAGCGGAGCAGGGTAAAGCAGCACCGCATAGCCCAGCGGCGCAAACACCGCCCGCACCTCGTTGAGGTGGTCCTGCACATAGAGGTATTTTGCCCGCTGATCCTCCACGCCTCCCAGCAGAAAGCAGTGGTTGAGCAGGTAATTTGCAGTCTCTTCCAGCATCTTGTTCGTTTCCGGCATTTACAGTTCCTCCTTGCGGGGCGTCAGGATAAAATCTTCAAAGCGGAAGCCGCCCCGCTCGACCCATTGGCCGGTGGGTGTGATGTCGTACTTCCGCCGGGGTGAGCGGGAATAGGTATGCAGGCCAATGATCCGGGCAAAGTCGTCAGGATATTCCGCCGCAAGGGTGGAAGCGGCGACCTGCGGCCGGGCCGCCAGAGCCTGCCGGGCCAGAAGCTCCACGTTTTCCTCCGTGACGGCCATCCGGGCATAATCCAGCAGCAATTGCTGCTCTTTGCGGAGCTGCTCGGGGTCCAGCTCTGCGGGCTGCACCGGGGCCAGCGGCTCTACCGTGCGGGGCGCAGCCGGGGGATACAAGGGCTTTGCACCGAACACCTGCACCGGGTAGAGCCGCAGCCGGGAAGCCACCGGGCCATCGTCCGGCTCAAAGAGCTGGTCCGGGGTGCGGATATCCTCAGCGTAGCGGCGGAGCAATGCTGTGACGCTGCCCTGCGCCGAGCGATCGCTCAGCAGCAAAAACTGCGCCCGCTGCACGGCCCGCTTGCGGTAGCGGATATGGCTCTGGTCGATCTGGCGGATCAGATCACTCATCTCTTCCAGTGCATCCCGCTGCTTCTGGATCAGAGCCCGCACCGCCGGGGCAGCTTCTCCCGGGGCACAGCGTTCCACCCGGGCATAGTCAAGGGCCAGCTGAGGCAGATACTTTGCTTCGCACTCGTCCAGTCCCTCTTCCAGATAGGCCCGGTAATTGAACAGGTTATCGCTGGTCTTGAACCGGTGATATGCCGCCGCCACCACCTTTTCCTCATATTGATCAAACAGTTCTAGCACTTCCTGCGGGGTTCGGTTCCGTGTCAGCCGGTCGATATAGTGGCCGATGGATGCATTGAGGGCCCGGAGGGATCTGTTGAGGGCTTCCAGATCGCCCGCCACTTCCCGCAGCACGTTTTCGTAGGGGCTTTTTTCTTCCCCCACGCTGCGGAGCAGCTGCCACGCCTTGTAAAGCTTGCCGGTGTAGGTGACCACCCGGGGGTTCAGGATCTCTTCCAGTGCTTCCAGCAGCGGCGTCACCTCAGGCACAAAGGCCAGAGCGGGTTCTTCTTCGTAGCTGCCGGGCTGCTCGGCCAGCCAGCCGGTGCGCCGCAGCCGGAGCAGAAAGCCCAGCGCCAGGGTGTGCGGGTCCCGGGTGGGCTGTTCGGCCTCGTCGCCCGCCTCATCGGCGTCCAGCGCCAGAGGCTTTGCCAGCGCGGCAAAGTAATCCTCCGCCCGGGATACGGCCTCGGCCCGCAGGATGCTGTAATCTGCCGTGTGGCGGCACTCCTCCCACAGCAACAGCAGCAGCTCCGCATAAAATGCCCGGTTGGGCCCCGCCAGCGGACGGAACAGCCGCGGGCTGACCAGTTCAAACAACTGCATC
>CALDNF010000256.1 GCA_937917475.1 uncultured Faecalibacterium sp. | reverse complement strand
GCCATGTTCCGGCCCGAGAAGTAGTTGGTCAGCACCGGGTCGGTGGGGCTGTCCTCAATGGAGAACTCGGCCACCGGCTCCGGGGAAAGCCCGGAGATGCGGAAGGCCGCCCCGTTCTCGGTCTGCTCTCCGGCGATCAGAGGGCAGGTCTTGAGCCATTCTCGCATGGCCGTGATGGTGGCTTTCTCGCTCATGTTTCGCCTCCCAGATAACGTTGTGCTGCCAGATGGGCAAACTTTTCCAGTTCATCCTTGTGTTCGGCAATGGCCCGCTGACCCCAATAGCTGCCACGCAGACCGGTATCTCCCCGGAGGTCGGTGCCTGCATCGTGAAGATAATATTGCTTGCGGGCATAGGGCGTGTTGTAGACCAGCTTGCCGCCTTTGAAATCGGATGCCTGAATGACGCTGTTCTTCAATACACCGGTATCAAACGGAACATAAGGGTCTATGGTTTTGGCAGCCTGCTGAGAAAAAGCAAACTGGAGCTTTTCATACCCGGCCTGCATCTCTGTATGAAAACCCGGCCGGAACCTGAGTTTCAGATCGATCACAGGTGCGCTCATTTTCTCAGCTCCCTTCCACATGAAAATGCGGCAGCAGCGGCTCCCGGTTGTCGGAAACAGATGCTGCCGTACAGCAGATGTGCGTTTTTTCAAGGGCGGCATACTCCGCCTCGGTCAGGCTTTGGACGGCCCCCTTGATGAGTTTGCCGCCCCGCTTGAGGGTCCAGTGGGAGGCTTTCTCCGCAGCGGAGAGACGGACCCATTGGGCATAGGGCAGATAACCGGCAGCAGGGGGAAGCCGGACGTGAACCACCCGCCGGGGGTCGCCGTTGGAGGTATCCTGCTTTTCCCGCCAGCTGCACCCGGACAGAACGTGGCAGACCGGGACATCCGTCTCGGTCTGGATGTCGTGGATAAGGTTGACCACGGTGACGCTGCACTGCATCAGAAACACCCCCGGTAGAGCAGGCCGTGGGGGTCACTGCCCAGACAGCCGGTCAGGATGCTCCGGGCCTGCGCTGCCTGATGCTCTGCCAATGCCCCATCGGAGAAGGTGACGGAAAAGCCGTCGTTGCTGACGCTGGAAATGCCCGGGGCATAGCCGGTGGATGCCGCTGCATCGGCACTCCGGGCCAGACTCTTCACGATGTCGGTGCAGGCAGCGGCCAGAGCGTCCCGGCAGTCGGCACAGTTAGCGGCATGAGCCGCCGCCCGGCCAAAGGTGTACCGGTCGATCAGCTTGGAAGCCCGGAAACACAGCGGCTCAAATGCCGCTTCGTCCAGCGTGCCGCCCCCGGCCTTGTATTGCTCGTAAGTACAATATAGCATTGGTATTCCTCCTGTTCGGTCTTACCGCAGGGCCCGATCTTTTGAAATAAACCTCTCACCGCTCCGTCCTGCTGCGCAGGAGCGTCACGGAGCTCCCCTGATAGGGGAGCCAAATAGTTGAATTTTTACACTCAGACCTACCCTCTCTGCCAAGGGCTCCCCTCAGTAGGGGAGCTGTCGAGCGAAGCGAGACTGAGAGGTTTATGCCTTCTTCTTCACGAGGATGGTCTTGCCCTTGGTGACCTTGTAGGTGTAGACCT
>CALDNF010000255.1 GCA_937917475.1 uncultured Faecalibacterium sp. | reverse complement strand
GCGGATGGCGTGGTCGATGGTGTTCACAAAGATTCGCACATCCTTCACCATTGAGATGCGGTGTCGGCCCGGGGCCGCTTCGTTCAGGAGCTGTTCAATGTAAAGGTCAGTGGCACGGGCGTTCATCCGCCGCTTGGCGATCATAATAAGAGCCTCGCTGCGGCGGTTCTCCGGCAGGCGGAGCACTGCCCGGGCGTGCCGCTCCGTCAGGCCGTTGTCCAGAATGAACTGCCTCTGGTCAGCAGTCAGCTGCAAAAGCCGGAGTTTGTTGGCAAAGGTAGGCTGTGCCATTCCCAGCCGCTTGGCTGCTTCGGCCTGGGTGCAGTCCCAGAGCACCATCACATCTCGGAGCCCCTGCGCCTGCTCAAATGGATTCAGGTCCTCCCTTTGCAGGTTTTCCAGCAGGCCCATGGCAGCGGTGCGCTGGTCGCTGTAATCCACAATGATGGCCGGAATCACCGCCATTCCGACCATTTTGCAGGCCCGGAGCCGACGCTCCCCCGCCACCAACTCATAGCCATCCCCTGCCCTGCGGACCGTGATGGGTTGGAGCAGTCCGTTTTCCCGGATGCTCTGGGCAAGGCCCGCAAGTTCCTGCTCGTCAAAGCTGGTCCGGGCCTGAAAGGGTGAGGGCCGGATGGCTTCTGTCGAGATCAGATAGATTTTGCCTGCTGTTTTCTTGCGCTCAAACATGATATCGCTCCTTTTCTGGTATTTTCACACGAATTCGGTTTTCTTCGGCAAAGTTTTCCACACTTTCCCGGGAAAAGGTGGAAAGTTTCGCCTGCCACGCCCTCAGTGTACCAGAAAAAACAAAGCCCTGCCAGAAGTTTCGTTCGGCAGGGCTTTGCATAATATTCTCGTTCTTGCGTTATTTCAGCGGGCTTTTTGCGATTTTTCCACCGTTTCTGGGGTAGGCTGTCGGAGTTTGCGAAATCTTTTTGCAGAGGATCAGGGTGCGGGTGTCGCCGCCCGGCAGGTGGAAGGTGCGGGTCTCTTCGTATTTTCCTCCCAGCTTTTTGATGGCTCCCTGTGCTGCGGTCAGCTCCTCTTCTCCGGAAGAACCCTTCATGGCAAGGAAGTTTCCGCCCACCTTGACCAGCGGCAGGCAGTATTCTGCCAGCATAGGCAGAGCCGCCACCGCCCGGGCCGAAGCCAGATCAAACTGCTCCCGCCAGACTTTACGAGCCGCTTCCTCGGCACGCTCCTTAGCAAATTCCACGCCGGTCAGGCCCAGCTGTGCGCAGGCGTACTTCAAAAAATCCACCCGCTTTCCGGTAGGCTCCATGAGGGTCAGTTCCAGTTCCGGCTTGTAAATTTTGGTGACGATGCCCGGGAAGCCTGCCCCGGCTCCCACATCCACCATCTTCCCTGCCACCTCAGGCTGGGCGGCAAAGAGGAGGCTGTCGAGGAAATGCTTGTCCTCAATGCCCTCCGGATCGGTGATGGCGGTCAGGTTGACTTTCTGGTTGTACTCCACCAGAATCTCCGCAAAGGCGTCCAGCTGGTCCAGCTGGGTGCCGGTGAGGGCAATGTTCCATGTGGAACACTTCTGTTCCAGTCTCGCTTTGTCGATCATATCATTCTCCTGTCAGTTCCACAAACACCGGCTCATGATGCACCGCCGGCAGAAATTTTTCAAAGATGTCCTTCGTATACAGCCGCAGAGACGAAGTGTTGATGCAGGGATGGCAGCCAATAAACTCCCCTGCCTTCACGTCCTTATCCATAAGAAGCTGGACATGATTTTCCGGATCGTTCATCAGGCCCATGATGGAGGACGAGCCCGGCGTGCAGTCGAGGTACTTTTCCATATCTTCCGGCGACGCAAAACTCAGCCGGGAGATTCCCAACTGATGAGAGAGCTCCTTGGTCTTGAAGGGCTTATCTCCCGGCATCATCAGCAGATAGAAATTGGTCTTTTGCCGGTTGCAGAGGAACAGATTTTTGCAGACCGTGGCCCCAAGGCAGTCATCGATGATCTTGCAGTCCTCCATGGTGTCAGCCTTCATCCATGCGTGGTCGGTTCGCCAGTATTTCAGGCCAAGTTTATCCAAAAAATCATAGGTGCGTATTTCTTTTTCCAACCGTCCGGCACAGTCTGCCGGCCGGCCCTCATACAGTGTCAGTTCCATTTTATTTTCTCCCTGCCAATGCCACACTGAGCTGTGCCACATCTGAGGGCGAGACCCCCGGGATGCGCCCGGCCTGTCCCAGATTCTTGGGGCGGATGCGGTTCAGCTTTTCCCGGGCTTCCAGCGTCAGACCGGTAAGGCCATCGTAGCAAAAATCATCTGGGATCCGTGTTTTTTCGTGACGTGCCACCTCACGGATCATCCGGTCCTGCCGGGCGATATAGCCTGCATATTTGATCTCGGTCTCCAGCCGTTCAGCCAGCATGGGGGTAATGCCCTCTCCCCAGCCAATGACACCTGCCAGAAGCCGATAGCCGATCTCCGGGCGGCGGAGAAGTTCTTCGGCAATGCCGCCCTCCGCAGCCGGAGCCAGACCTGCGGCGGTCATAGCTGCCTGCAAGTCCGCCGTGCGCAGATGGGTCTCATGGAGACGGCGGCGTTCCTTTGCCAGAATCTCCTGCGTATCTTCGTATTTTTTCCACCGGTCATCCTGCACAAGGCCGTATTCCCGGCCAATGGGGGTGAGCCGCTGGTCGGCGTTGTCCTGCCGGAGGGTCAGCCGGTATTCGCTGCGGCTGGTCATCATCCGGTAGGGGTCCATGACGCCCTTGGTCACAAGATCATCCACCAGAGTGCCCAGATAGCTGGACGACCGGGGCAGGATGAGCTGCTCTTTGCCCAGTGCATTGCGGGCGGCGTTCAGGCCCGCCAAAAGGCCCTGCGCTGCGGCTTCCTCATAGCCGGAGGTGCCGTTGAACTGCCCTGCGCCATACAGGCCCCGCACCACCTTGCTTTCCAGTGTCGCTTCCAGACTGGTGGGGTCTACGCAGTCGTACTCGATGGCATAAGCCGGGCGCATG
>CALDNF010000254.1 GCA_937917475.1 uncultured Faecalibacterium sp. | reverse complement strand
GCTCATCGATGAGGGTGGAGTTGGTGTAGATGGCAAACTGCACATCGTTGTGCTTTTCGGCCAGCTTGAGGATATCGGCCTTGCGCACCAGCGGTTCGCCGCCGGTCAGCATGTACAGGTACACGCCCAGTTCCTTGCCCTGTGTGATGATCTTGTCCATATCATCAAAGCTGAGGTTGTTCTTGTGGCCGTACTCACCGGCCCAGCAGCCCACACAGTGCATATTGCAGGCCGAGGTGGGGTCAAACAGGATCAGCCAGGGGATGTTGCACTGGTACTTTACACGGTTCTCCCGGATGGTCTTCGTTCCACGGAAGAATGCCTCGTAGCCCAGATTCAACGCCGTAGTGCGTGCCACATTGGGGTCCACCTGATCCAGCACACAGTTGATGAGCTTGGACCACTTGCTGTCCGGATTGCCCAGAGTCTGACGGGCGTGTTCATAAGTCTCTTCGCTGAAAGAGCCGCCGTAGAACTGCTTGGCCACATCGACCATCTGCACCATCGCCTTCTGGCGGTCCTTGTTTACATGAGAAAGTGCCATATCGACCATCTTCCCGACGGCGGCACGCTGCATCTTGTGGGTCAACGAATCTACTGTGGTATTCATTCCAATTTCCTCCGCTTTATTCCAAAGTATGCACCTCCGGTCTTGATCATACCAGAGATGCACACTTCTTTTTCTGATGTCATTATCTTATCTTTTTACGGCGAAATTTGCCATAAACAGAAAAAACGCCGTGATGGAAAACCCATCACGACGCTCAGATTGTCTAAATCTTATCATTCTTCGTCCAGCGAAGGACGGCGCAGCGCACTGAACCGCTGCAACGCCCGGCGGAAATCTCCGTGCAGCATGGTGTTCAGCCGTTCTGCCATCACTGCCGGGTCGGTCTTCATGTCCTTGCGGATCCATTCCAGCACCATGCCCACCAGTGCATACTTGTAAAAATCGATCACAAACTGCTTGTCTGCATCCGACACCGAGAGAGCCTGCGCTTCCCGGTCCATAAAATCTTTCAGCATGGGGTCCAGCATTTTATAAAGGTACTGTTCCACCTGCTCCCGGCTCACCGAACGGTACACGTTGAGCACCAGCACCTTGTTTTCCTGAATCTCCTGCAAAATATCCAGAAACGCTTCACTCCATGTATCAAAGGACTTTTTGCCCTCCAGCGCTTTCTCCGCATCTTCCACCAGGATCCAGTCCACCAGATCATAGATGTCCTTAAAATGGTAGTAAAAGGTCATGCGGTTCACGCCGCAGTCTTCCGTGATATCATTGATCGTGATCTTGTTCAGCGGTTTTTGGAGCAGCAGCTTTTTCAGCGATGCTTCCAGAGCCCGTTTTGTTGTCTGTGACACAAATCTCCATCCTTTCCCGGCGGAGACAGCGGAACCGGCCTTGCCCGGCTCTGCCGTCCGCATTTGCCAGCCCTCAGGCCGGGGAAGAAATTCAACTTCCACCTTTACTATACCGCAAACTGCGAACCATTTGCAAGTAAAAAATGAATCATTTTAATGAAATTTCTATTACAGTAAAACCGGCCCTTGTTCCCCCGCTGCGCCGAGGGTCCAAAAACCATTCAACGCTGTTACCGTTGCACTAAAAGGTTGAATCGCTGCCATTGTGAAACATCCACAAAGCTTTCATTGTTTAAGCACATTTTTCCATTTTTCATGGGCAAAGTCCTGCCCGGGTCTTGATTTTCTTCTTCTATGTGCTTAAATTGTATTATGTGCAGGCTGTTCTGCACGTTTTGGAAACCATTACCCAGAAAGAAGGTTTTGATATGATCGATACCATTGGATTTTTAGGCTGCGGCAACATGGGCGGAGCCATCGCCCGGGCCGTCTGCAAGGCAGTAGACCCGCAAAAGGTCTGGCTTGCCAACCGCACTGCCGCCAAGGCGGAAGCTCTGGCTGCTGAGCTGGGCTGCAACACCACCGTCAACGATGAGGTGGCAGGCCGCTGCGACCTGATTTTTCTGGCCGTCAAGCCCCAGATGATGGAAGCCATGCTGGCTCCCCTTAAGTTCACGCTGGCCGAGCGGCCCGGCCGCTTCATCCTGTGCAGCATGGCGGCGGGCCTGCCCATTGCACGGATTCAGGAGATGGCCGGTGAGGATTACCCGGTCATCCGCATCATGCCCAACACCCCCGCCGCCGTGGGCGAAGGAATGATCCAATATTGTTCCTCCAATGTCACCGCCGAGGAAGAGGCCGAGTTCTGCAAGCTGATGGCCCCCGCCGGGCGGCTGGACCCTGTGCCCGAAAGCCTCATTGATGCCGCCAGCTGCGTTTCCGGCTGCGGCCCGGCATGGGCGTATCAGTTTATTGAAGCACTGGCTGACGGCGGTGTGGCCTGCGGTCTGCCCCGGGCCAAAGCACAGGAGTACGCCGCACAGATGGTGCTGGGCAGTGCAAAGATGGTGCTGGAAAGCGGCAGCCACCCCGGCGTGCTCAAGGATGCCGTGTGCAGCCCCGGCGGCAGCACCATTCAGGGCGTGAAAGTTCTGGAAGAAAAGGGCTTCCGGGGTGCCGTGATAGACGCCGTGGCCGCCGCTTACAATAAGACGAAGGAAATGGGAAAGGGGTAACCGATGCGCATCGTTATTAAGGTAGGTACGTCCACGCTGGCACATCCCACCGGGCGGCTGAACATCCGCCACACCGAGGATCTGGTCAAGGTTCTCAGCGATCTGAAAAACGCCGGACACGAGGTGATCCTGGTCTCTTCCGGTGCCATTGGCATGGGTGTGGGCAAGCTCTCGCTCCCGGCCCGGCCCACCGATATGTCCACCAAGCAGGCCTGTGCCGCCGTGGGTCAGTGCGAGCTGATGTACACTTACGACCGGCTGTTCACCGCCTACAACCACAACGTGGCACAGATTCTGCTCACCGGCGTGGATGTGGAGCACGCCAGCCGGAGAGAGAATTTCCAGAACACCCTGAACCGCCTGCTGGAGCTGGGTGCTCTGCCTATTATCAATGAAAACGACACCGTTGCCACCGATGAGATCACTTCCATCGGCGACAATGACACCCTTGCCGCCATCGTCACCTGCTGCGCCCGGGCCGACCTGCTGGTTCTGCTGAGCGACATCGACGGCCTGTACACCGCCAACCCCCACACCCATCCGGATGCCAAACTCATCCCGCTGGTAGAGGAGATCACCCCCGAGGTGCTGGCTCTGGCCGACGGCGCAGGTTCTGCACTGGGCACCGGCGGAATGTCCACCAAGCTCCGTGCTGCACAGATGGTCACGGCGCAGGGAGCCGACATGGTCATTGCCAACGGTTCTCACCCCGAGCTGCTCTACGACATTGCCGAGGGCAAAGCCGCAGGCACCCGCTTTGCAGGCCGGAAACAGGAGGTTTAAGATGACGACACAGGAAATTCTGGAAGCTGCCCGCAGTGCCAAAAAAGCTCTTGCCCTTTCGGAAGGAAGCACCCGCCAGCAGGCTCTGCTTGGCATGGCCGATGCCCTCTGTTCCCCTGCCGCAGTGGATGCCATTCTCGCTGCAAATGCCGAGGATATGGCAGCGGCAAAGGGACATATCTCAGAGGTCATGCTGGACCGGCTGGCCCTGACCCCGGAGCGGATCGCTGCCATGGCCAAGGGCGTGCGGGAAGTCGCTGCCCTGCCCGACCCGGTGGGCCGGGTGCTCAGCCGGGTAGAACGGCCCAATGGGCTGGTCATTGAAAAGACCGCCGTGCCCATGGGCGTGATCGCCATCATCTATGAGAGCCGCCCCAACGTCACCAGTGATGCCGCTGCCCTTGCCATCAAGAGCGGCAATTCCTGCATCCTCCGCTGCGGCAAGGAAGCATGGCGCACCTGCCATGCCATCGTCGAAGCTCTGCGGCAGGGCCTGCGTGCCAGCGGCCTGCCCGAGACTGCCGTCTGCCTCATTGAGGACACCACCCATGCCTCCGCCAACGCCCTGATGACCGCCGTAGGCTATGTGGACCTGCTGATCCCCCGGGGCGGGGCCGGACTCATCCGGGCCTGCGTGGAAAACGCCAAGGTCCCCTGCATCCAGACCGGAACCGGCATCTGCCATATTTTCGTGGACGACACCGCCGATCAGGACAAGGCCCTTGCCATCATCGAAAACGCCAAGGCCAGCCGCCCCAGCGTCTGCAACGCCGAGGAAGTCTGTCTTGTCCACTCGGCCATTGCCGCTCAATTCCTGCCCAAGCTAGCTCAGCGGCTCGGTCCTGACCGCACCGCAAAGGGGCTGCATCCGGTGGAACTGCGGCTGGATCAGCGTGCTGCCGCTATCATTTCTGGCACTCCCGCCGGGCCCAAAGACTTTGATACCGAGTTTCTGGATTACATCCTCGCCGTCAAGGTCGTGGACAGTGTGGAGGAGGCCATCGGCCATATCGCCGAACACTCCACCGGCCACAGCGAAGCCATTCTGACCCAGACCCCTGCCCACGCCGATCTCTTCACGGCGGCGGTAGACAGTGCTGCCGTCTACGTCAACTGCTCCACCCGCTTTACCGACGGCGGCGAGTTCGGCCTTGGCTGTGAGATGGGCATCTCCACCCAGAAGCTCCACGCCCGGGGCCCCATGGGTCTTGAGGAGCTGTGCAGCTACAAGTACATCGTTCACGGTGCAGGCCAGATCCGCTGAGCCTTTCGGGAAAATTTTTTCAGCAAAATACAACAAAAGTGCAAACAGGCCGGTGCAGATCGCATCGGCCTGTATTTTTGTTTCATGGGTATGAAATGTTTTTCCTATGACTACAGATTCGCTCTATTTGCTGTCAAGGGCTTTTTTGCATTTTGTATGTTGTATCCAAGTTTTTCCCGTTCTGCACAAGGATAAAGTCGTACTTCCGGCATTTTTTCGCACAAAAAAGCGACAAAATATCTTGACAGCCGCCCACGTCCTGCGGTAAAACTATGATGGAAACATTGATAACGATTTCAGGTCTGATTTTCATTGTTTCTGTTTTTGTACGCCATGCAACATCACTTTAGCATTGTCCGCCATCCACAACACTATACTGAGAACAAAGGAGAGAGCGATATGACCATTGCTGTTTTGGCGCATGATTCCCGCAAGGAACTTGCACTTCAGTTCTGCACTGCTTACAGTGCCATCCTTTCCCGTAATACTGTAATTGCCACCGGTACCACCGGGCGTATGCTGGCGCAGGCCACCGGGCTTCCGGTCCATTGCTATCTCTCCGGACGGCTGGGCGGCATCCAGCAGATCTCGGCCCGGGTGGCCTGCGATGAAGTGGACCTTGTCCTCTTCTTCCGGGACCCCCTGCGGGCAGATACCGGCAGTATGACCGAGCAAAACCTGCTTCGTCTGTGCGATATGCACAGTGTGCCCATCGCCACCAATATTGCCACCGCCGAAGTTTTGCTGCGGGGGCTGGATCAGGGCGACTTGGATTACCGTGAGGGGATGCATCCGCCGGTGGCAGAACCTGTTCTTCCTCAGCGTGCGGTCTGTTGACCGGCCAGGGCTGAGCTTCGTTGATTTTGTGCTTTTGGGAAAGAGCGTTACCGACTACGCTCTGATTTGTGTATAGAGGGAAAACGCAAGAGGCAGCTGCATAAAAGATTGTGCAGCTGCCTCTTGTTCTTTTGTTATGCCCGTCATGGAACCGTCAGCGTTGCGTTCAGACTGACTGCACCAGCGCTTCGGTAGGTTTCCGGTTCATAGCCCATCACTTTGAGCGTCACCGGGCAGGTCCGGGCCGGGATATTTTGAAGCGAAACGGCTTCCACGTACTCCCCGGGCCGAAGCAGGCCGCTCTCTCCCAGCAGATTTTCTTCTTCACCGTAAATACGCACCTTGAGCCAGACGGCATTTGTGGCCGGGTTCGTAAGCCAGAGCTCTGCACTCTCCTCCTGAACCGCAGGCTTTCCGCAGAGGGCTACCGTGTAGACCGGAAGTTCCAGTTCTGCATAGCCCAGTTCCGCCGGGACCTCCGGCGTACCGGTCTGAGCCGCTGCATCAAACGGCGGCGGTACAAAGCCTGCCCGGGGAAGGCTCAGCGCAAAAAGCATCGCCGCCACCGAGAAGATACAGGCTGCGGCCAATAAAATCAACTTCCGGCGGGAGATTTTCTTCTGTTTTTTCATCTCCGTTTCAACTGACAATGACATCAAGCCCCTCTATCACTGTGTTCACCATCCGTTTTTCATTGGTGTCAGAGTCGTAAAAAGTCAGGATGAATTTGCCACTGTAGGAACCGGGTTTGCAGTCTGCATCGCTGAGGGTCAGTTCTTCCAACTGAGTGCCCGGTTTCAGCAGCCCGGATTGCCCCAGCACCGCTTCCCGGCCTTCGCTGTCCACCAGCACGAGCTGAAGAGCGGCACTGCTATGGGCACGGATGGGGTTTGCATAGTAAAGATGCGCTGTTCCGCTTTTTGTGTCCACATATACCTTTTTTGTATAGCGGACAGACACTGCACCGCCCGCAGCCTTCTCTGCTCCGGAATCCACCGCCGTCTCATAAGGCAGTGCATTGGGCTCCAATTCCGCCGGGGCGTAGTCCGTAAGTTTCTGCGCAGGCCGGAGAAACACCGCCCACCCGGTCACACAGAGTGACATAACGGTCACGGCTGCCAGCACGCCCATCACAAAGGTCTGCCCACTGATTTTCTTCATTTTCCCACTCCCACAGCGTTTTCCTGACGGACTTCCGCCGATTTTTCTTTTATTCTATCCTGTTCGCTCTTTCTCTGTCAATGCTTTTCTGATTTTCAGCCCTATTTTCGGCACAGAGCACGAGGGCTTTCTTCATTTTTTGTCGGTTTCACTGAATTTTCGGCAGGCTTGCGGTTTACCGCACAAATTTCACCGAGTTTTGACTTGTATTTTACAAGGTGCGGCGTTATAATACATAGTTGCTTCGTGCCTTTTGGGCACAGACTTTTCTGCGTTTTATATGGTGTAAGATTCATTTGCTTTCAAAGGAGGCGGAAGTTTTTCATGTCACGATCCTCTCAGTCCGGCGATCTGACCAGCGGCCCTCTGCTGCAAAAGATCATCCTGTTTTCCCTGCCGCTGGCTGCATCCAGCATTTTGCAGCTGCTTTTCAACGCAGCCGATGTTGTGGTGGTGGGACGCTTTGCCGGCAGCACAGCTCTTGCTGCCGTGGGCTCCAACGGTGCCCTGATCAACCTGCTGGTCAATCTGTTTGTCGGATTGTCGCTGGGCGCAAACGTTGTGGCAGCCCGCTGTTTCGGTGCAAAAGACTACGACGGCGTGCAGAACACGGTCCGCACCTCGGTAGCTCTGGGTCTGGTCAGCGGTGTGATGCTGGCATTTGTAGGCTTTTTTGCCGCCCGGGGCCTGCTGGAGCTGATGTCCTGCCCGGAGGATGTGATCGATCTTTCGGAACTGTACCTTAAAATATACTTCATCGGGATGCCCATGACCATGCTGTACAACTTCAGCTCTGCTCTGCTGCGGTCCGTGGGCGATACTCGTCGTCCCCTGTTCTGTCTGGCCGCTGCCGGCATCATCAATGTGGTGCTCAACCTCGTGTTCGTCATCGGCTTCCATCTCAGCGTGGCAGGCGTTGCACTGGCTACCATCATCAGCCAGACTGTTTCGGCCTGTCTGGTCACCTGGATCCTCACCCGGGAAGAAGGCCCTCTTCACCTCGACCTGCGGCATCTGGGCTTCCACAGAGGGTCTTTGATCCAGATCCTCCGGGTGGGCCTGCCGGCCGGCCTGCAGAGCACGGTGTTCAGCCTGTCCAATGTGGTCATTCAGTCCGCCGTCAACTCCTTTGGCTCTATTGTTGTGGCCGGAAACTCGGCAGCGTCCAACATCGAGGGCTTTGTCTACACCGCTATGAACTCCTTTGCGCAGGCAGCGGTCACCTTTACCAGCCAGAATATGGGCGCACGCCGGTACGACAATCTGGACCGTGTCATGCGCAACTGTCTGCTCTGTGTCGTGGTCACCGGTCTGGTGCTGGGCGGCGGTGCGTCGCTTCTGGGCACCCAGCTGCTCCACTTCTATTCCACGGACGAAACCGTTGTGGCCGCTGGTCTGGCCCGGCTCCACATCATTGCCCGCACCTATCTGCTCTGCGGCTGCATGGATGTGCTGGCCAGCTGTCTGCGGGGCCGGGGCTACTCGGTGCTGCCCATGGTGGTCAGCCTTGTGGGCAGCTGCCTGCTCCGTCTGGTCTGGATCGCTACCGTGTTCCAGCTTTTCCGGTCTACCACTACCCTTTACATCAGTTACCCGCTCAGCTGGATTCTGACTGCGCTGGTCCATCTGGTCTGTCTGCTGGTGGTACGCAAAAAGCTTCTGGACGAGCAGTGCACTGCCGCCGCAGCATAAGCTTCTGTAAATCATCTTTCGTCTTTGTGCCCTTCTGCCTTTCCGGCCGGAAGGGCTTTTTTTATCCAAAATAAACTCATACTTCCGGGAGGATTTCCGGCACAAATGCGGTTTTCATTCGACGTGATTTATGTTATACTTAAAGTATGGAACGCAACAGACGGACTTTTGCGCCTTCTGTTGTATTCCTGAAGTCCAGGCGGGGCCCACCCGCCCGTGAACCGGAGGATACATACCATGAAAGATTCCAGACTTTCCCCTTCCAGCCGTCTGGGCGGTGCAGTCATCAGTGACCGCATCGTTTCCGCCCTGCTGGACGAACTGCGCACCGGCCGCTATTCCGAGGCGGACCGCCTGCCTGCTGAGGTTGACCTTGCCGCAGAGCTGGGTGTCAGCCGCACCGTGATCCGGGACGCCCTCAGTGAGATGGAGCGGGCCGGTTATATTGAGCGGGTGCGGGGCATCGGCACGGTGATCAACCGCACCGTCCTCAATCTGCGCAGCCGACTGGACCAGAAACTGGAATATTACCCCCTCATCCGCAACTTCGGCAGCTATCCCCATGCTGACGATCTACCCGATGCGTGCGGGGGAAGAGCTTGCCCGTGATCTTGAGGTCGCTGCCGGGGATGAGGTGATCTGCATCAAAAAGCGGATCCTTGCCGATAGCACCCCTGTCATCTATTCCATCGATTACCTGCCCCGGGCCCTCTTCGGGAACCGGGACTTCACCCGGATCGACCTTTCGGGTGATGTATTCGGGATTCTGGAGCGGGAGTGTCACCAGCAGATCTCGTCCAACGTAGCGCACCTCAAGGCCAGCTGCGGCGACGAGTCCATCCGGGCTGCCATGCGGCTTGCTCCGGGTGAGGCCATGCTGCTTTTGGATGAGGTCTGTTTCAACCGTCTGTGCCATCCGGTCATGCGCTCGCTGAGCTATTACACGAACTTCTTTGATTTTTCGATCTTGCGAAAACTTCTTTGATGGAGGTACTGTAAACCATGCGTCATCTCATCGATCCGTTGGATTTCAGCCAGGAAGAGATCCTCAGTCTGCTCGATCTGGCCGACCGCATCTGCGCCGATCCTGCTGCCTATCAGGATGTGGCCGCCCACAAAAAGCTGGCCACCCTCTTCTATGAGCCGTCCACCCGCACCCGCCTTTCCTTTGAAGCCGCCATGCTGAATCTGGGCGGTCATGTGCTGGGCTTCCCCAGTGAAAATGTTTCCAGCGCATCCAAGGGCGAAAGTGTTGCCGATACCATCCGGGTGGTGTCCTGCTATGCCGACATCGTTGCCATGCGGCATCCCAAGGAGGGTGCACCCTTCCGTGCCAGCCGGTACTCCCGTATCCCGGTCATCAACGCCGGTGACGGCGGCCACCAGCATCCCACCCAGACCATGACCGACCTGATGACCATCCGCCGCCGCAAGGGCCGTCTGGATGACCTGACCATCGGCCTGTGCGGCGACCTGAAGTTCGGTCGCACCGTCCACTCCCTGATTAAGACCATGGCCCGCAATAAAAATATCCGTTTCATCCTCATCAGCCCTGAGGAGCTGCGTGTGCCGGATTATATCATCACCGATGTGCTGGAGGCCAACGGCATCGAATACAAGGAGACCTGCAGTCTGGAAGAAGTCATGCCGGAACTGGACATCCTCTACATGACCCGTGTGCAGAAAGAGCGTTTCTTCAATGAAGAAGATTACATCCGCCTGAAAAACAGCTACATCCTCACCAAGGAAAAGATGGCTCTGGCCAAGCCGGATATGGCGGTCCTTCATCCCCTGCCCCGTGTGAACGAGATCGCACTGGATGTGGACGACGATCCCCGTGCCGCCTATTTTGAGCAGGTGCAGAACGGTGTTTACGTCCGGATGGCCCTGATCATGACCCTGCTGGGTCTGAAGGACCCCAAAGCAGCCAAGGAGGAGAACTGATATGCTGAATATCGACGAGATTCAGAACGGCATTGTGATCGATCACATCAAAGCAGGCACCGCCATCGGCCTGATGGACCTGCTGGGCATCAAGGGCAACCGCACCGCAAATGTGGCTCTGATCCAGAATGCCCGCTCCCACAAGACCGAGAGCGGCCGCAAGGACATCATCAAGGTGGAGGGCGATTCCTCCTGGCTCAACCTTGACGTGCTGGCCTATCTTGACCCCGACATCAGCGTGACCGTCATTCAGGACGGCAAGGCGGTCAAAAAGGAAAAGCCTCAGCCTCCCAAGCGTCTGGTCAACATCGTGCGGTGCAAAAACCCCCGCTGCATCTCCTCCATTGAGGAAGAGTGCGATCAGATCTTTGAGCTAAGTTCCAACGGCAAGTACCGCTGCATCTACTGCGAGCAGGAGCTGCAGGTCCAACCCGAATAAGAAGAATCGTTTTTATAGAAAGACCCGGCAGAACGTTCAAAACCGTTCTGCCGGGTCTGTTGTTTTCTGCTCTGCTCAGACAAAATCTTCCCTCATCGGAGTAAAGATATCCAGAAGGACGCCTGCTTCGGTGCAGACGCAGCCATGAATGACGCCGTCTTCTTTGAGGATGGTGTCGCCCTTGCGGACAGTCTTCGTCACACCATCCACTGTGAATTCAAACGCACCCGACACCACATAGGTGATCTGCGTATGGGGATGGCTGTGCAGGGCTCCTACGGCTCCTTTTTCAAAGGTGTTCTCCACACACATCAGGTTGTCGGTATAGGCCAGCACCCGCCGGGTCACGCCTTCGCCTGCGGGCTGCGGCAATGCGTCCTCATGCAGCACCCAACGCTGCTTTTTTTCGGTCAGTTTCATTCCGGTTCCTCTTTTCTCTGCCCCAAAGGAGCGTTTTTCTCATTATACCAGCCCCGGGGCCGGTTTTGCAAGGCAAATAGAAAAGGCCTGACAAAACCCTCGCCGACAGAACAGAAATCTAATCGCTGTGTTCCGTTCCCACACACAACACAGCGGGCATTTTCTGCAATGCTTGGAAGTCTCTATGTTCAGCAATCCCCAGATCGCCGTCAAGAGTTTTGTCAGACCTGTGAAAGAGCCAGCCTGTCAGCCGACCGGAAATCAGCGGAGAGGGAGCTGCGCTTAAAACGCACTGCGCAAGCTCACAAAAAGCTCTGTGTGACACACCGGATCTCTCCGGCCGCAATATGCCAACAGGATTTTTATCACACCGAGTTCCTGCTCTTACTATAACAGAACCCGGAGGAAAATCCAGCCAAAGTGTCATATTCCGCAGGTGTCAATGTCATGAATTGCAGTCTGCCCGGATCACCTTTTCCGCTTCGGCCGTAGGCACCGAACAGGTGACCCGGAACCAGTGATCCCTGCAGCTCAGTGTGTACTCACCATGGTAGCGGGCAAGGGTATCCCGGACATTGGGCAGCCCCATGCCATGCCCGAATTCCTTCTTGGTAGAGCGAGGCAGCTGCCCATCGGAGAGGTCGATATCCTTTGCCACCCGGTTGCGCACCGAGAGAAGGATCTCTCCTTCCGTCCGCTTGATCCGGACATGGACCTCGGGGCGGTCAGTCTGTGCGGCGGCCTCAATGGCATTGTTGAGCAGATTGGAGACGATGATCACCAGATCATTCTGGGTCAGAGGCAGCTGCCGCAGGTCCGAAAGATCAAAGTACATCATGACCCCCTGCCGACCGGCCTCCTCGTATTTTTTGCTCAGCAGAGCATCCAGAAGCGGGTTGTGAGTGTTAAGGATCGTAGTAGAAGTCTGCACTGTTCTGGACACCGTGTGCAGATAAGCCTTTGCCCCTTCCAAATCTCCCTGTTCCAGCAGAAGGCTCAGCGCATCCATCTGATTGGTAAATTCATGGGTCAGCCGCCGCTGCGTGGTGTAGGAGTCCAGCAGGGCCTCTGCCCGCTCCTCTTCCAGCTCTGCCTGAAACTGCGAATTTCGCCGCTCCACCACCTGTTCATTGAGGATATCCACGATCAGCAGATGCACCAGCACCGCCACGGTCAGGCCCAGCGTCAGCAGGATGCTCATCCATGACGCCGTTCCCCCACCGCCAGAAATCATCAACACACCGTTGAGCACCACTACCACGCAGGGAAAGAATGCCGCCACAAGGACCTGCAGCGGTTCCAACGCCTGTTTTTTCTTCCACTGACGGATATAGTGGCTGACCACCCCTCCTGCAAGCAGGATCACCACAATAAAGGTCAGGATACAGAACGGATCTTTCCACACATCATGCGGACGCATATGGGTACACCATGCAAAGGTATAGAGGACCGTATTCTCTGTCAGCAGGCACATCACACCGCTGATCAGACAGGACATGAGCTTCTGCACCCAGCTGCCCCCGAAGATCAGAGACGACAGGACCAGAAACGCCACATTTGCCATAATGGACTTGAAGGTGAAGAAGCCCCACCCGCAAGTCATGGAAAATACCGTCATGGCAGCAATCAGCGGCACCGACCACCAAAGCGGATGCTTCACCCGGCCCTTGCCCAGATAGCAGTAATGCACCATGAGGAAAGCCCCCCACTGCGCAATACAGACCAGATGGTAAAAGAGCATCTTCATCAGATCATTCATTGTCCGAACTGCCCCTTCCATTCCAGAAATGCACTGCGGATCTCGGCATAGCCGTTCCGGCTCACGCCCAGTTCCACACCATTGCGCAGTTCCACTTTATAGTTGCTGATCTGCCGGATGTATTTCATATTGACCACATAGCTCCGGCCCACCCGGAGAAAGCCGTTTTCAAAGAGGTTTTCAGGCAGCTCCGTCAGTTTACCATAATAAGAACAAACCGGCTGATGCGCAATATCGCCGTAGACATTGATCTTCCGCAGATCGCTTTCAAGGTAGTAGATCTGATCCAATGGCATTTCGATGACATTCCGCCCCTGATGGATGGGCAAGGTACTGCACCGGCTGCTCTGTTCCGCCAGCAGGTCTTCAAAGCAGTTGGGCAGCATCCGGTCCATATCCCGCTTGAGGATATAACGGTACGCATTGACCGTGTACCCTTCCGTCGCAAATTCCAGATAGGCCGAAATATAGACCAGCACCAGTTCGGGGTTGCGCTGCTTGAGCTCACGCCCCAGTGAAATGCCGCTCATGGTCTCAAGGTCCACATCCAGCAGGGCAAGCTGATACTGCTCAATGTTTTTCAGGCTCAGTGCGTCCTCGCCCCGGATGCAGACTGTGCACAGAAGCGGGATCTCCCGGGCCTCAAAGTAATCTTCTGCCACCTGCTTGACCCGTGCGCCGACGGCAGGCTCATCATCACAAATCAATATGTTCATCGTTCCATCCCGATGCAATTACGCAAAGAACTTGTCGTAGATGCCAAACACGAAGATGAAAAGAACGATCAGCGGCAGGCCATAGGTCAGATAACCCCGCATCCAGTCGTGAACTTTCAGGCCATCGCCCGTGTTGACTTCCTTCTTGTAGTTGTCCCAGCCCCAGCCGTAACGAGTCACGCAGAACAGCAGGTAGACCAGCGAACCCAGCGGCAGGAAGAGATTGCTGACCAGAAAATCTTCAAAATCCAGCACCGCACCGCCAAAGACAGCAAAGCCATCCCAGCTCCACACATTGTAGCCCAGCACGCAGGGCATGGACAGCAGGATGATGAGGAAAAGATTGATCCAGCTGACCTTCTTGCGGGAGAAACCGGTAAGTTCCATACCGCAGCTGATGATGTTCTCAAAGACGGCCAGCACGGTGGACAGGGCCGCAAAAGACATAAATAGGAAGAACAGGCTGCCCCAGAACCGGCCCATGGCCATGTTGGCAAAGATATTGGGCAGGGTGATAAAGATCAGGCTGGGGCCGGAGGTCTGGTCCACGCCATAGGTAAAGCAGGCCGGAAAGATGATCAGACCGGCGGTGATGGCAACGAAGGTATCCAGCACCACGACCCGCACCGACTCACCCAGCAGAGCGTGCTCCTTCCCGATATAGCTGCCGAAGATGGCCATGGCACCCACGCCAAGGCTCAGGGTAAAGAATGCCTGATTCATGGCACCTACCAGCGTATTTGCCACACCCACTTCCTTCATCCGGGCAAAGTCGGGCACCAGATAGAAGCGCAGGCCCTCTTTTGCGCCGGGCATGAACAGGCTGTTGATAGCAAGCACCACCATGATAATGAGCAGAGCGATCATCATAACCTTGGTCACTCGTTCCAGACCGTTCTGCAGACCCCGGGCACAGACGAAGATGCAGAACGCTACCACGACGATCATCCAGAACGTCATAACCCCCGGGCTTGCCAGCATCTCGGTAAAGGCACCGGCCACCTCGTCAGCGTCAAGGCCTGCCAGCTTCCCGGCTGCCGTCATATAAAAATAGTGGAGCATCCAGCCTGCCACCGTGGTATAGAACATCATCAGCAGATAGCAGCCGATGAGGGTAAAATAGCCGTGGATATGCCACTTCTGGCCCGGCTTTTCCAGTGCCTGATAGGCCCGCACCGGGCTTTTTTTGCTGGCACGGCCCACTGCGAACTCCATGCTCATGATGGGCAGGCCCAGAATGACCAGAAACAGCAGATAAAACAGCACAAACGCACCGCCGCCGCCCTGACCTGCCATGTAAGGAAATTTCCATACGTTGCCAATGCCGATCGCACAACCGGCGGAAAGCAGGATGAATCCCAGCCGTGATTTAAGGGTCTCTCGTTCCATGATTCCTTTTGCTCCTTTGCTTCTTGCAGTCCTTTCCTTTGGCGGTTTTTTCAAACCCGCTCAAAGCGTAAGTATTTATTATTATACCATATTTTCCTGATCTTTGCATATCCTTTTGTTTCATCTTGCCTGTCGCAAAAGTGATACTTTTTATTAAAATTCAAGAAAAAGAGCACAGCCGAAGCCGTGCTCTCTGCAAAATTCAATTGCCGTTATGCCTGCTGCGCCGGATGAGGTTTCGGAGGCCACTTGGCAAACAACGCCTTCAGCACCAGCGGTGTTGCCACCGACGACACAATGATCAGCAGAATGACCGCTGTGAAGTAGACCGAATCCACCACGCCGATTTCCAGACCCTTCTGTGCCACGATCAGGGCCACTTCGCCCCGGGTCATCATGCCCACGCCGACTTTCAGCGAATCCTCCCAGCTGAACCGGCAGATCTTCGCCGCCAGCCCGCAGCCAATGATCTTGGTGATCAGTGCCACTGCCACAAAACATACGCTGAACAGCAAAAGCTGGGGCGTCAGACCGCTGATATCGGTCTTCAGGCCGATACTGGCAAAGAAAACCGGTGAGAACAGAACGTAGTTGCTGATGTCCACCCGCCGTTCAACGTAGGAGGCATCGTTCATGGTGCAGAGAACGATGCCCGCAATGTACGCACCGGTGATATCGGCAATGCCGAAATACTGCTCGGCGATGTAGGCCATGGCAAAGCAGAAGGCCATACTGACGATGGTGATCCGCTGGGTGTGTGGATTGCGCTGATCCAGCCACTTCATTGCAAAGTGGATCACCACACCGATGCCGATGGCTACCAGGAAGAAGAGCACCGTATTGATCAGTACCTGTCCCAGACCTGTGCCGGTACCCGAACTTGCGCCCAGCACACAGGTAAGGACCACGATGCCGATCACATCGTCAATGACAGCGGCACTGACGATGGTCGTGCCCAGAAAACTTTTCAGGTGGCCCAGCTCCTGCAGCGTTGCCACGGTAATGGAAACACTGGTGGCCGTCATGATGGTGCCGATGAAGAGGGCCCGGTAGAATTCCGGACTGCCCACAGCCGCAAACCCATAGAACAGGCTGTACAGCAGGGTGCCTCCTACCAGCGGCACCGCCACGCCCACACAGGCGATCAGTGTTGCAATCGGGCCGGCTTTGATCAGCTCTCTCAGATCGGTGCCAAGGCCGGTGGAAAACATCAGCAGCACCACACCGATCTCAGCAAAAATAGAAATGGTATCACTGGTATGCACCAGATTCAGCAGGCAGGGCCCGATGATCAGGCCTGCAATGATCTCGCCCACCACCTGCGGTGCTTTGAACTTGCGGGCCACAAGGCCGAAGAACTTTGCGCTCAGCATGATGATGGCAAGATTCCGGAATACAGAATACATAATTACCCTTCCTTCTCCTTTTAATAAGCATCCGGGTCTGTACAGTAGCCGGACACTCAAGCGTATTATAACCCATTTATTTGTTAAAATCAAAACAATGTGTGCAATTTTTACCCCAAATTATCCGATAGAAAATTTTGAAAATATGTTTAAAAATCCGCTTGACAATTTTTGCTGTACTTGCTATAATAAATTGCTGTCTGAACAGACAAGCCGCACAGTTCACATTGCCGTGGGCTGTGTACCCTTGGCCTCATATGAGGCCCTCAAGTCCAAAAGGAGGTGCTACAAAATGGCAAAGTACGAAACCATG
>CALDNF010000253.1 GCA_937917475.1 uncultured Faecalibacterium sp. | reverse complement strand
TCTTTATGCCCTACACCATGGTCAAGGATCACCGCACCAACTACGAGACCGGCAACGTGGATGCCGTGATGGACGGCGACCTCGACGGCTTCATCTTTGCCTACCTGAAAGCCGCCTCTCGTGGAGAGCTTCAGGATACCTGAGATTGACATTTTTGGGGGCCTGTATCCCATTTTGGGGTGCAGGCTCCTTTCTGTTTTTCCAGTTTTATGCAGAACAAAGATGAAATGGATTGCACTGACTACAGAGCAATATGAATTTTTTGAAAGATACAACGATGCCGCAGCAGAATGAGAAGGATAGAATAACGTTTCTTCGAGAAATATCTTGGAAAAATTAATTTTGACAAAAAATAAAAGCAAAGGAGAACACCATTTACTTTTAACGGAAACAGGTGTATTCTAACAATATGTATCGTTTGATCCGAGAGGACAGAACGGTCAGACAGTTGTGTGTATGGCTCCGTATCCCGATGGGAAAGGTACGGAGAAGTTGAAAGGAGCATTTTCAATGCGCAAGTTTACGCTGCCCCGCAGGGGAAAGCACGCAAAACAGCAGGAGGGCCGCAGCATCTGGCAGCGGCTGCTGGCTGCTGTGATCTGTGCTGTGATCCTGACCTCGACCCTTCCGGTCGGCCAGCCTGCGTTTGCGGTGGAAGGGGAGGAGACCTCCCAGACGGAGACCGCAAGCGAGGATGTGGCGGCAAAGCCGGAGGACGGCCAGATGGCCAAGGATGATGCGGCCTTTGGTGTGATGCCGGCGGATTCAGAAGAATCGGAGGGAGACGATGTGGACCCGGACTTTGGGGCCGATATGGTCACGGAATTGACGCTGGACGAGGAACAGACCCTCACCGTGGGCACGGAATCGCTGACGGAAGAAAAGCTTACCAGCAGCGACCCCTTCTACGTCTGGACCTTCAGCCCGGAGTTTGAGCACCAGTATGTTCTCAGCTGCTCCAGCGAGAATGTCGAGCTCAAAGTGGTCGATAATTACACCGGGGATGAGGTCAAGGGCGACACCGCCCCGGACAGCGGCGTTATGCCCATAAGCAACGATGGTGAGACTAAGGCTGAGACCAACCGTGCCGCTTACCAGCTGGAAGGCGGCTGGGAGCATTACAGCGTCGAGGCTTATTATACCGGTGACCAGACTTCCGAAGAGATCACGGTGCTGATGGAACTGGGAGAGCATCGCTACGTGCAGGGTGCAGACGGCAAAGCTGTGTGTGCCTGCGGCAAAGAAAACCCGTATCAGGATGGTACAGTAACAGAGCCAACGGAAGACGAACCGGCCGTTGATCCGGATTTTGGTGTGGATACCTATATGGCGTGGACCCGGGAGGAGAATACGCTGCATTTTCAGGAAAAGGTGGATGCTGAGGGCAACAACACCGGCCTTGAGGTGACGCTGACTCCGGAAGGAAGCACGAAGCATGAGCCGGAAAGTAGGGGGAATGTTCTTTACCGGTATACCGGAGAGACCGTCAACGCACGGCTTTCGATCAGCAACAGAGGCAGCAGCACGGAAGGCAATGTGTTCCGTGTCTACTTTGCCTTTGACCCGGCCAAGGATGCCGACGGCAAACCAAAGGGCGAAAATGGTATGCTGGGCATTGCGGAAGGTGAGGTGACCTTTCAGGATAATGGACATACCTATACGATGAAAGTCAAGAAGATGGGAGACAGCGGGCTCTGGTATTATGAGATCCCCTATCCAAATCCGGGTGATACGCTGATCCTGGATATCCCCATGCTGTTCCCATCCCCCACCAGCGGCGGCGGTATGGCAACCGTCTGGGGCGAACTGCTGACCAAAGAGCAGGCAGAGCAGGACAATGCGACCCCGCCCGATGTGCCGACGGAGGATGAGCTCTGCTGCAAAGTGGTCTGGGAGACCAAGGCAGATGAGTTCCCGGTGACCAAGAAGCAGCGGGGTGAGGTGACCGTAGTCCCGGTGCCGGGCGGCAGTGCCTATTTGCAGAACCTTGGTTATAATATCACTGTAAACCGCAGCGGCAGCACGCTGGACGTGGGCAAGGACCACATGACTTCGATCGACTTTACCGACACCATGACCCTGCCCAAAGGCACTCAATGGGCAGAGGCAATCCTTAATGCGGTAAAGAACAAGAATTATATGGTGACACCGACAACGGAAAACGGACAGCTTGTCTATGCGTTCCGTACGGGAGAGGGAACAGACCCCTTCCTCTTTGTCCAGACCCAGATGGAGATCAGCGAGGAGCAGATCACAAAGCCGGAACTGGAACTGGATGCCGGAAATCTTGTGATCAGTTGGGCTGCGAAGAGTGCCGACACCACCAAGGAGATCGATGCCCAGCAGTGGATCGTCAAGGTGGGCGATCACGCCATCCTGATGGATTCTCCCAACACGGATGATAACTATGACGTGGTAAATAAGATCGAAGCCGACGAGCACTTCATGTACTCCGGTGAGAAAAAACAGGAGAATACCTGCACAGTCGATGTCAACCCCAAGCCGGGCTATCTGGAAATGAAAAAGACCTCTACCGGTGGCAGTTACATGGGCGAGGACATTACCTTTACCCTGAATGTCAGCAACCCGGGCGTGACCGGTGCATCCCTGACTCATATCTGGGACCCGCTGCCCTCGGACTACTACATGAGCGCAAAGAATATTGCGGAGCAGTTTGCGGCGGACGACGATAACGAGCTTGCAGGCATTACGATTTTCGGTGCAAAACTGGCCACGGATAAAACCCTGCCACAGCAGGTGACTGATGTGGACGGAAGCAAAACGGAAGTGCCGGCCTATAACAACAGTGATAACAGCAACAGCAGCTATAACGGAAGAGTCAATGCACAGGAGACAGAGACCTGCAAAATTGAGATCAAATGGAATGACAGCAAGAATGGGCTGATTTTCCTGAAAGATGGCGTACAGGTGGCGGAGACGACCGGTGTCAGTGAGGAACTGATCCAGCAGGCTCTTGATTCAATGGGATATGTCGTAACAAACAATATCACGTCGGACACCACAAAAAATACATGGTATCAGGTGGACTGGAACTATCCGGACGATCATACCCTGAGCGGCGGTGCAAGTGTTGAAAAAACGATCTACGCCACGGTAAAAGATACCTTTATGCTGCTGGGCGGTGACTGTGAAACCATTTACTGGCGGCTGGCGGGAGCGACAAACACGGCCTATGCGCAGGGCACGACGGAAGAAAGCAAGGTATCGGCCAGCAATGCTCAGAGTGCCAAGAAAGATTTCCAGATCGGCAAATCGGCATCTTTTAACGGCGAAACGTTGAGTCAGGACTCTGGCCTTAAGCAGGGCAGTGCGGTCAAGTATAATGTCCGTGTCCAGCATTGGGGCAGTGGCAGCTATTCGGCCCTGCCGGTGGTGGACCATATGTCCGGCACACAGGTGCTGATGGTCCCGGCGGACCAGAACCCGCAGTTGGCTGAGGAACTCGGCGTTCGTGAGGTGACCAACAGTTCTGACAACAATGCGAAGTATTATGCGTTGATTGGCCCCGGAACTTATAAAAATATCTGGCTGGCTGACGGTCAGATGGCCGATACCGTCACAGTTACCGGCACCGGCTCCACCCGGGATACCCTTATCAAATGGTACTTCACGGACTACAGCGGAAACCGGGATAATACCCTGAGCTAC
>CALDNF010000252.1 GCA_937917475.1 uncultured Faecalibacterium sp. | reverse complement strand
GGGCAGGGGAGTGTTGGCTCTCCGTGAGGGGCTCTGCCGCTGTTTTCAGACGATGCAGAGCAAACAAGGTGGCACCGCAGAATCGTATTTACCGATCCTGTCCTTGTGGATGAACACACAGGGACAGGGTCGTTTTGTTTTAACCCGTCCCGCAAGTGGAGCGGGTTTTTTATTTGCCGCCCGCTCCAGGGAAAGGAGTACCGCTATGAAAACCATGAACATGATCTCCCGCCGCAGCTTCCTCAAGGCTACCGCAGCCGCTGCCGTTGTTTCCGCTCTGGGCCTTACGGGCTGCGGCGGTTCGGCATCCAGCACGGCTTCGTCCGCTGCCGCTTCCAGCACTGCGGCTTCCAGTGCAGCTGCTTCTGAGGCAGGCCAGAGCTTCAAGGTGGGCATTGTCAACTATGTGGATCATGCTTCCCTGAACCAGATCGTTGAGTCGGTGGAAAGCCGTCTGGACGAGGTGGGCAAGGAGAAGGGCGTCACCTTTGATTACGCAGATTACTACGCCAACGCACAGGCCGACCAGACCAATCTGAACCAGATCGGTGCAGACCTTGTGGCCGATGGTGTGGACGTGATCGTGGCAGTTGCCACCCCCACCGCTGCCACCATGCTGGCCGCTGTGGAAGATACCGACATCCCGGTGGTCTACTCCGCCGTCACCGATCCTGCCGCCGCAGGCTTTGACACCGAGCCCAACATCACCGGCACCTCCGATGCCCTGAACACCGCTGCTATCATGAACCTGATCCTGGCGGTCAACCCGGACATCGATACCATCGGCCTGCTGTATGACCTGAGTCAGGATTCCTCTACACAGGCCATCGCCGATGCAAAGGCCTTCTGCGACGAGAAGGGCATCAAGTACATCGAGAAGAACGGCACCACTACCGCCGAAGTCCAGATGGCCGCCGAGGCTCTCATTGCCGCAGGCGTCAAGGCCGTCTTTACCCCCACCGACAACACTGTGATGACGGCGGAGCTGTCCATCTACGAGAGCTTCATCGATGCAGGCGTTCAGCACTACACCGGTGCTGACAGCTTTGCACTGAACGGTGCCTTTGTGGGCTACGGCGTCGATTACGTTCAGCTGGGCGAGGCCACCGCCGACATGGTGGTGGAGCTGCTCTGCGACGGCAAGACCCCCGCAGACCTGCCCTTCCAGACTTTTGACAACGGCATTGCCACCATCAACACCGAGACCTGCGAGGCTCTGGGTCTTGACCTTGACACGGTGAAGAAAGCCTTTGCCGATTACTGCACCGAGATCGTGGAAGTTACGACGCAGGAGAATTTTTAATAGCCCTCTCAGTCAATGCTCCGCATTGCCAGCTCCCCCAAAGGGGGAGCCCTTGGCATATCGGGTAAGCTTGAACAAAATGCGAAAGCCGTTCCTTTTGCAAGCTGCCGGGCCCTGCGGTGAAGGGAAAACGGCAGGATACATTTAAAGAATAGGAGCACAAACCTTTATGCTGGCGAGTATTTTTTCGCTCAATGTGATCCAGACAGCCCTTGAGCTGGGCTGCATCTATGCCCTTGTGGCACTGGCACTGTTTTTAAGCTATTCCATCCTGAACATTGCGGACCTGTCCACCGACGGCTGCTTTACGCTGGGCTGTGCTGTGGCCTGTCAGGTCGCATTGACCGGCCACCCCTTTCTGGCCCTGCTGGCGGCGATGGGGGCCGGGGTGTGCTCCGGATTCGTTACGGCCTTTCTCCAGACCCGGCTGGGTGTGGAGAGCATCATGGCCGGTATCATCGTGAACACCGGCCTGTACACCATCAATCTGGCGGTCATGGGCTTTTCGTCCACCCTGTCGCTGGTCAAGACGGATACGGTATTCTCGCTGGCAAAATCGGCTCTCAGTTTCACCGGCGGCTGGTACAAACTGGTGCTGGCAGCTGTGGTCATTGCAGTGGCGGGGGCAGTCATGGTGGGCTTTCTGGGCACCCGGCTGGGCCTGTCCATCCGCGCTACCGGCGATAACGCCGCCATGGTCCGGGCATCCAGCATCAATCCGGCGTTCACCATTACAGTGGGCCTGTGCATCTCCGGTGCCCTCACCGCCCTGTCCGGCGGCCTGCTGGCTCAGTACCAGAAGAGCTGCGATATCAACGTGGGCACCGGCATGGTGACCATTGCCCTGGCTTCCCTCATCATCGGCGAGACATTGCT
>CALDNF010000251.1 GCA_937917475.1 uncultured Faecalibacterium sp. | reverse complement strand
GCGGCATCGACCTGCAGCTGCTGGGCCTTGGCCCCAACGGCCACATCGGCTTCAATGAGCCGGGCGAGGCCTTTGAGCTGGAGACTCACTGCGTGAACCTGACCCCTGCCACCATCGAAGCCAACAAGCGTTTCTTTGACGGCAACGAGGATCTGGTTCCCAAGCAGGCTTACACCATGGGCATCAAGACCATCATGCAGGCACGCAAGGTGCTGGTGGTGGCCAATGGTCTGGCAAAGGCAAAGGCCGTCAAGGCCGTGGTCTCCGGCCCTGTCACCCCCGAGTGCCCGGGCTCCATCCTCCAGATGCATCCCGACTGCACCCTCGTGGCCGACGAAGAAGCCCTGAGCCTGCTCTAAGCTCCCGCAGAAAACGAGGCGTTGACTATGATTCTGAAAAACGCAATGGTATACACCCCCCGCCACACCTTTGAGAAGGGCAGCCTGACCATCCGGGAAGGCCGGATCGTCCCCTTTGCCCGCCCTGAGGAAGGCGAGGAAGTTCTGGATGCAGAGGGTCTTTATGCTCTGCCGGGTCTGGTGGACATCCACTTCCACGGCGCAATGGGCAAAGACTTCTGCGACGGAACCGAAGAAGCCATCCAGACGCTGGCGGATTTTGAGGCTTCCAAAGGCGTGCTGGCCATCTGCCCGGCAACCATGACCTTCTCGGAAGAGATCCTGAACGGCGTGATGGACGCCGCTGCCGCCCACAAGAACGAAAAGGGTGCAGACCTCGTGGGCATCAACATGGAAGGTCCCTTCATCAGCCCCCGCAAGGTGGGTGCACAGAACCCTGAGTATGTTCACACCGCCGATGTGGAGATGTTCCGCCGCCTGCAGAAGCGGGCAAACGGCCTGATCAAACTGGTGGATATCGCCCCGGAGGAGCCCGGTGCACTGGATTTCATTGCCGAGTGCCATAACGAAGTGCGCATCTCCATCGCCCACACCTGCACCGATTACGACACCGCCAATGCGGCCTTTAATGCCGGTGCCACCCACATGACCCACCTGTACAATGCCATGCCCGGCATTACCCACCGGGCACCCGGCCCCATCATCGCTGCACTGGAGCGGGGGGCTGAGGTAGAGCTGATCACCGATAATGTCCACATCCATCCGGCTATGGTGCGGTTCACCTTCCGCACCTTCGGCGACGATCATGTGATCCTCATCGCCGACAGCATGATGGCCTGCGGCCTGCCCGATGGTCAGTACAGTCTGGGCGGACAGGCTGTTACGGTCTACGGCCCCCGGGCCACCCTGACCGAGCACTCCGGCACCATTGCCGGCAGTGCCACCTGCCTGTACGACTGCATGAAGCGGGCCGTCCTTGAGATGGGCGTGCCGCTGGAAAGTGCCGTCCGTGCCGCCAGTGAGAACCCTGCCAGAAGCATCGGCATTGACAACGATTACGGCAGTCTGGCCGCAGGCCGCTACGGCAATGTCATTCTGGCAGACAAAGAGCTGAACATCAAGGCCGTGATCCAGAAAGGAACCCGCATCGTATGAGCCGGACCCTGACCTGGCACCTGCTGACCGCCGACGAGCTGACCCGGGTGTATCTGGACGAGATGCGCCGGGATTTTCCGGCCAGTGAGCTGAAACCTCTGAGTATGATCCTGAACAGCGAAGCCGCCGGGGCTTCCCACACATGGGGCGTATACGATGGCGAAACGCTGCTGGCTTACCTGCTGATGGTTCGGCCCGAGGGCTGTGCCGTCAGCCAGCTGGATTACTTTGCCGTTCTGCCCGCCTACCGGGCCTCCGGCCTTGGCGCAGAGCTTCTTGCCGCCCTGCCGGAGCATGAGGGCGACGCTTCTGCCATCCTCATCGAGGCGGAAGTTCCCGAAAAGGCCGAGGATGAGGCCATGGCCCGCCGCCGTCTGGGCTTTTATGCCCGGTGCGGTGCCATCGACACCGGCTGGACCGAGCGGCTGTTCGACGCATGGTTCCGCATCCTTTTGCTGCCCCGCCCGGGCAGCAAAACTCCGGAGACGGAGGCTTCTGTGACCGCTCTGGTGGACTGCTACCGCCGGGTCATGGGGGATCCGCAGTACCGCAGGTACACCGACTTCTATCGTCCGGACGGCAGAAAGCAGGAGTTCTGATCTTCAAAACCAAACCGTTTGCAGCCGTCCGGCTTCTCTCAGACGAGGGCCGGGCGGCTGCGCTTTTTGAAGCTTTTGTGAACTGAAAAAACGACGCTTGACAGCCCCGATGGATGTGGTAACATTAAGTCAGGAAAATACTGACAATTTTTAAGGAGGTATTTGCAATGGCATATGAGGTATCACGGCGGAACTTTATGAAAGGCGCAGCAATGGCAGCCGCAGCAGCAGCGGTTTCCGGCCTGATGACCGGCTGCAGCGGCGACACAAAGCCGGTGGCGCAAATTCAGCTGGGCGATTACACGGTCCGGGTGACCGATGCAAAAACAGCACAGGAGTCCTCTGTGGCAGGTGCGCAGAAGGTCAACGGCTACATCACTCCGGTGGTTGGCATCGAGTACTCCGGCAAGGGCTCCATGACCCTGCTTTACACCGATATTTTCTCGGCTGAGCTGGGCGGCAGCAAGATGACCCTGACCAACCCTGCAAGCGTTTATAACTCCACGGTGGGCAACTTCAAGAGCTGTGAGCCCAAGTTCAAGACCACTGATAAGGATCTTTACGCCGGGTTCAATTCCAACACCCAGGCCATGAAGCTCAAGGTCACTCTGGACAAGGAGACCGCCATCTTTACCATCAAGGGCAATGGCGATATCACCGTTGCCAAGGCATAACAGGAGGAAATAAAAATGGAAAACATTTCTCGTCGTAATTTTATGAAGGGCGTGGGCGCAATGGCTACTGCAGCTGCCGCCACCGGCCTGCTTGGTGGCTGCGGTGCCACCGGCGACGTTTACGATGATGCCAATGGCCTGAACAGTGTGGCACAGCTCAAGGGCATCAAAATGACCGTCCGCTCCCTGTCCTATGCAAACTACTCTGACGGCACTTATTACATTGCCCCGGAGGTCCTCATCAAGAACGACAGCGCAGCCGGCGTTCCTCTGAATCCCACCGGCGGCAGCTTCGAGGTCTATATCAACGGCACCAACAAGCTGGACATTACGGCCGACAGCATGGCCCGCCTGAAGAAGAGCAATTCCATGAACGCCATCGAAGCCCGCACCCTGAGCCGTGGCCAGCAGGAAAAGGGCTACATCTGCGCCAAGGGCAGCAACGCCACCAAGTTCAATTATGTCTACGTGATTTTCTACCCCAACGCAAACGACAAGCACACCTATCTGCGCTGCAAGATCGATGCCAACAAGGCAACTGCCATGCTGGGCTGATCTCGCCCAAAACCGAACACACCCCACAAGCCGTCCGGCATCTCGCAAGAGAAGCCGGGCGGCTTTTTGTACATTTTTCCCGCAAAAAGGGCGGCTGTGTAAAATCCGGGCGATGATCTCCGGGAAGACTTTACCCAGATTTTGCACACCGGAAAAACCATGCACCTAAGATTTACCTCGATTTTGCCCTGCTGTGGTCGCAGCAGAGAGACAGAACGGATAGAATAAAGCTGTTCCCAGAAGAAAAAGAAAACATGAACCGGGCCGAAAAAGATCAGGCCCATCATTTGGAGGAAATTATTATGAAAAAGATTACTCGTCGTTCGTTTCTCGCTGTCTGCGGTGCTGCGGCTGCCGCTGCTGCCCTGACTGCCTGCGGCGGTTCTGCTTCTTCTGCCGCTTCCGCTTCTTCCACTGCTTCCAGCACCGCCTCTTCCGCTGCTGCATCTGCTGCGGCAGAGCTGTCCGGCAACGTTGCCACCGGCGGTTCCACCTCCATGAAGAACGTCATCGCCGCCCTGACCGAAGGCTTTGCCGAGGTCCAGCCCGGCGTCACAGTCAGCTACGACCCCACCGGTTCCGGTGCAGGCATCACCGGTGCTACCGATAAGACTCTGGACATTGGCCTGTCCTCTCGTGCCCTGAAGGACGAGGAGAAGAACGATGTTGACGGCACTGTGATCGCTCTGGACGGCATTGCCATCATCGTCAACAAGGCCAGCACCGTAGAAGACCTGACCGTGGAACAGCTCAAGCAGATGTTCACCGGCGAGATCACCAACTGGGCCGACGTGGGCGGTGCCGACGGCGAGATCGTTCTGGTGGGCCGTGAGGCCGGTTCCGGCACTCGTGACGGCTTTGAGAGCATCGTGGATGTGAAGGACGCCTGCAAGTACGCACAGGAGCTCACCGCCACCGGTGCTGTCATTAGTGCCGTGGAAGCCAATCCTCTGGCCATCGGCTACGCATCCCTGTCCGCTGTGGGCGACACCGTGAAGATGGTCACCGTGGGCGGCGTGGAGTGCAGTGAGGACACCGTGAAGGATGGCA
>CALDNF010000250.1 GCA_937917475.1 uncultured Faecalibacterium sp. | reverse complement strand
GGTTGAGGGAAAGGCCCTGCTCTTTTGCCATCTTGATGGACACCGGCTGGAAGTCCTTCAAAAAGCGGGAGCAGCAGAAAGGCTGGCCGCAGATGCCCAGACCGCCGATCATCTTGCTCTCATCCCGGACGCCGATCTGCCGCAGCTCGATCCGGGTGTGGAAGATGCCGGCCAGATCCTTGACCAGTTCCCGGAAATCCACCCGGCCGTCAGCGGTGAAGTAGAACATGATCTTGGAGCGGTCCAGAGTATATTCGGCCTCCACCAGCTTCATTTCCAGACCGTGGCGGGCAATGCACTCCTGACAGGTGTGGTAGGCCCGCTTCTCATCCTCCCGGTTCTGGCGCATCCGGCGGATGTCCACGCTGTCCGCCATCCGGGTGATGGGCTTCAGGGCTTTGGGTACCGCAGAGTCGGTGATTTCCTTTACGCCCTGCACCACTTCGCCGCACTCCACGCCCCGGGCCGTCTCGACGATAACGTAATCCCCAGCCTTGATGTCGGCATCGGCGGGGTCAAAATAATAGCTTTTTCCGTTTTCCTTAAAACGGACAGAGATCACTTTTTTCATAGTTTTCCTCATGCAGAACAGGCGTTTGCCTGTTGTATCTATCGTGGTTCGGCCCGCAAAATGGGCCTGATATTCCATTCTCAAAATCAGTATACCATAATCAAAACCACATTTCTATGAAAATCTCAAAATCCTTCGTGTTTCCTCAGAAATTGGAATCAAACCGGCTCAGAATCACCTAAGATCTGGAAAACTAAGAAAGTTTTAAGAAAGAATCCGGTTTCCGCTATTGCAACCCCCTGCCCCTCGTGTATAATAGGAGTATTAAAGCAACTCTGTCTCCCGCTTTGCAGGGAGCAAACAAGATCGTGCTGCGGCACGATGGACAAGGAAACGGTAGAGAAATGGAAAAATTCAGTGTGAAAAAGCCGTTTACGGTGCTGGTTGCGGTCATCATGGTCCTGATGCTGGGTTTTGTAGCCCTGACCAAAATGCAGACGAACCTGCTGCCTGATGTCAGTACGCCGTATCTGATGGTGGTCACCGTTTATCCCGGTGCAAGCCCGGAGCGTGTGGAGAGCGAAGTCTCTGACGTGATGGAAAATGCGCTGGGCACGGTGTCGGGCGTAAAGACCATCACGGCAACATCGGCGGAGAACTACAGCCTCCTGCTGATGGAGTTTGAGGAAAGCACCGACATGAACAGTGCGCTGGTCAAGGTGTCCAATAAAGTGGACCAGACGACCTCCAGCCTGCCCAGCAGCTGCCTGTCCCCCTCCATCATCGAGTACAGCCTGAACATGAACGCCTTCATGACAGTGGCTGTCAGCCGGGAGGGCAGCGATGTGTATGACCTGTCCAGCTTTGTCAGCGACACCATGGTGCCTGCCATTGAGCGGAAGGGCGGCGTGTCCAGCGTTTCCACCAACGGCCTGATCGAAAAAATGGTGCAGGTGCAGCTGAGTCAGGACAAGATCGACGCAATCAACACCCGGCTGCTGGAAGTCATCGATGCCCAGCTGGCGGAGGCAAAGGCCCAGCTGGACGATGCCGAGGCACAGATCAATGCAGGCCGCAAGGAATATGAAAAACAGCTGAAAAACTTCGGCAATACGGTGTCTGATACCGTTATGGCTGAGATGGGCACGCAGGTGTCGGATGCTGTCACCATCGTCCGGGATCAGGCACAGGCCCTTCTGGAAAGCGTCAACCAGCTCATCGCCGTGGTGCAGGAGCCGGAGATCCAACAGGCCCTGATCGAAGTCCGGGACGGTCTGCAGCGGGTCATGGATCGATTCAACGAGACCGGTATGCGGGACATCGATTCCCTCATCGAGATCGTGGCGGAACTCCGTGAGATCACCGATAAGCTGACCGTGGCATTGCAGCAGCTGCAGGCCCGGCTCAATGTGGAGACCGGCACCGAGGGCAGCACTGCCACGGACCTGGCCGACGACCTGCAGGTGCAGCAGAGCCTGAGCACCATCTACAACACACTGGAAGATACCATCAAGGCCATGGACAATGTGCCCGCCCTGATGAACTCCTTCTCGCAGGCTCTTGGCAGCTATTCCAGCCAGCAGCTCAGTGCCTATATGCAGTTCAGCGAGGCACGGGATATGCTGAACACCTACGAGACCCAGTTCAAGGAAGCACAGCAGCAGTACGAGGATGCCAAGGAAAAGGCTCTGGCTAGTGCGGATGTGACCAAGATGCTGGACATCGATACGCTGGCACAGCTGATCTATGCCCAGAACTTCTCCATGCCTGCCGGCTACGTTACCGACAAGAACAACCAGTCCTGGCTGCTTAAGGTCGGCGAGGAATACGACAGCGTGGAGGACATCGAAGGAGCCTTGCTGCTCCATGTGGAGGGATTCGGTGATGTACGGCTGTCGGATGTGGCCGATGTGGAGATCATTGACAACGCCGAGGCCAGCTATACCCGCCTGAACGGCGAGCGTGCTGCGGTGCTCAAGATCTTCAAGAGCAATTCTTCCAGCGCAGGCACCGTTTCCAGCAACTGTCTGGAAGCGTTCAAAGAGCTGGAAGCACAGTATGATGGCCTCCATGTGGTGGTCCTGTCCAATCAGGGCAACTATATCACCATCATCGTCAAGAGTATCCTCAGCAGCATGGCCATCGGTGCAGCCCTTGCCATCATCGTTCTGGCCCTCTTCCTCAAGGACATCAAGCCCACCCTCGTGGTCGGTGTCAGCATCCCGCTGTCGGTGGTCTTTGCGGTGGTCCTGATGTACTTTACCGGCCTGGATATGAACGTCATGACGCTGGCGGGTCTGTCCCTTGGCATTGGTATGCTGGTGGATAACTCCATCGTCGTCATCGAAAACATCTATCGTCTCCGCAGCCGGGGTGTTCCGGCTGCCCGTGCCGCCGTGCAGGGCACAAAGCAGGTGGGAATGTCCATCGTGGCATCCACCCTTACCTCGGTCTGCGTTTTCCTGCCGGTCATCTTTTCGTCCAGCATCGTCCGCAGCCTGATGCAGCCCATGTCGCTCTGCATCGGTTACTGCCTCATGGCTTCTCTTATCGTGGCCGTCACGGTGGTCCCCGCCTCTGCGGCAACGGTGTTGAAAAAGGCCGAGCCCAAGCGGCTGGTCTGGTTTGAGAAGATTCAGGACAAGTATGCCCAGAGCCTTGCATGGTGCTTCAAGCACCGTGCCCTGCCGCTGGCAGCAGCGGTCATTCTGCTGGCCTTCTGCGGCTGGCGGGTGGTCTCCATGGGCGTGGAGCTGCTGCCCACCATTTCCAGCAATGAGGCTTCCATCACACTGACCACCGACGGCTCCCTGACCAAGGAAGAGTCCTATGAGCTGGCCGGGCAGGTGGCAGAAGCCGTCCTGAACGTGGACAGCGTGGAAGAAGTGGGTATCACCACCGACACCAGCGTGGCGGGTATTGATATCGGTCAGCTGGGCCTTCCCAGTGCCATTACCGACCTGCTGAACGCTGCCAACAGCTATGGCACCTACAAGCTCAATGTCATGCTGGACGAGTCTCTGTCCTCTTCTCAGATCGAGACCGCACGGAAGGCCCTTGTGGAAGCCACCAGCGGCTTTGAAAACTGCACCGCCTCGGTGGAGATCAGCGGGATGCAGGAGCTGACCAGTCAGCTGGCCAGCGGCCTGAGCGTCAAGATCTACGGCTCCAACTCCGAGGACCTGGCCGCCGTGGGCGAAAAGGTCGTGGAGATCGTCAACAACACCGAGGGCTTTGCCAATGCAACCACCGGTCTGGGCAACGGCGATTCCACCATCAACCTCCACATTGACCGGGATAAGGTCCGTGCGGCGGGTCTGACGGTTGCACAGGTCTATCAGCAGATCGCTGCAAAACTCACCACCACCACCACAGCCCAGACCCCTGTTTCCATCGACGGCACTACCATGACGGTTCAGATCACCGATAATCTGGACCCGGTGACCAAGGAAAATATGATGGACCTGACCTTTGAGACCAGTGTCATGTCTGCCGACGGCACCACTGAGACCGGCACCTGCAAGCTCAGCGATATTGCTACCTGGGTCACCGGTACGGCTCCCGACTCCATCACCAGCGAGAACCAGACGCAGTACATCACGGTCACGGCAGACACCCTTGAGGGCTACAACACCACCGTGCAGGCCCGTGCCCTTCAGAAGACACTGGAAGAATTCTCTAAGAGCGATGAAATGCCGGAGACCTGCTCCTTCTCCATGGGCGGCGAGTCCGATACCGTCAACTTCATGGTCAATGAGATGGTGCAGTGGATGGCTTTGGCCCTGCCCTTTGTCTATCTGGTCATGGTGGCACAGTTCCAGAGCCTGCTGTCCCCCTTCATTGTGCTGTTCACGGTGCCGCTGGCCTTTACCGGCGGTCTGCTGGGCCTGATGGTCACCGGCCAGCAGCTGACCATGATCTCCCTGATGGGCTTCATCGTCCTGATGGGCACCGTCGTCAACAACGGCATCGTCTTTGTGGACTACACCAACCAGCTCCGGATGGGCGGCATGGATCGCCGTGCGGCGTTGATCGCCACCGGCAAGACCCGAATGAGGCCTATCCTGATGACCACCCTGACCACCGTTCTGGCCATGCTTCAGCTGCTGCTCAGCGACGATATGGCAAGCCAGCTCATGAGCGGCATGGCCGTCGTTATCATCTGCGGCCTGACCTATGCCACCCTGATGACCCTGTATATCGTGCCCATCATGTACGATATCCTCTTCAAGAAGCCGCCGCTCAACGTGGACATCGGCGACGAGTCCAGCTTTGACGACATCCCCGACGATGCCGCAGAGTTCCTTGCGCAGTCCAACGCACAGCCGGAGGGCTGAACCGAATAATGACCTGGAGGGCCGCTTTTGCTCGTGTGTGCAAAGGCGGCTCTTTTGTTGTGCACACCGTTCGCAGAAGTCCTTGCAAAACCACCAAAAAGAATCTCGAAAATTTGGCGTATAATCCTAAAACATACCGCACACAAGAGGAGAAACTTGTGATATAATCATAATAATCAAAGATACGACAGAGAGTGTGGTATCCGAAAAATCAAAAAAGGAGGCGAGCCCTGTGGCACAGTTTCGTTCCAGACCCTTTGGCGTGACAAAAAATGGCGAAAAGGTTGACGAATATACGATCTATAATCCCGGCGGACTTGAGGTCAGTGTGCTGAACTACGGCTGTGTGATCAAAAACATTCTGGTTCCCACCAAGAAAGGTCCGGTGGACGTGGTCGTGGGGCATGACACCCTTGCCGATTATGAGGCCGATTTCAACTCCTCCGGCAGCACCTGCTGCGGTGCTTTTGTGGGGCGGTATGCCAACCGCATCGAAAATGCAGTGTTCAGCGTGGGCGGGCGTACTTACCATCTGGAAGCCAACAACGGGCCGAACCATCTGCACGGCACCTTCCCCCGGAAGATCTACGATGTGAAGATGTTTGGCGATACCATTCTTATGGAGGCGGAGAGCCCCGACGGTGAGGATGGGTTCCCCGGAAATCTGAAGATCTCGGTGCGGTATATCCTTACCGAGGACAATACCCTGCGGATGGATTACCGGGTGTCTTCCGATGCCGATACCATCATCAACCTGACCAACCATACCTACTTCAATCTGGAT
>CALDNF010000249.1 GCA_937917475.1 uncultured Faecalibacterium sp. | reverse complement strand
GACGATACCTAATTTCATATTTGTGATTTCTCCTTTTGTGATGTAGATGATAAACAGCTATATTGAACGGATAGAAGTTGCCTTTTGTAAAAATTGAATGGGGCATTGGACGGCTGAACCGGGCCCTTGCTCAGGCTCTCTTCCTTTGAGATTTTTGCCTATGTTTGCGGCTCTTTTCAAGAAAAAAGAGCCCGCACAACACATTTTATTGTATCATGCGGGCCCTGTTTATGCAAGCCCTTCAGCGGGCGTTATGGGGTGTCAGATGGCGTACTGCTCGTCCAGAACCCCCTCAAACTTTTTCTGCTTGATGAGCTTCTTGCTGCCAACAAACACAACGAACCTGCAGCCAGCCTGGATCATGCTGGACAGCGGAAAAATAGAGCAACAACCTGACAAGCCGAAGCTGTGAATGAACCGATACGCTTACTGAATATAGGTGACGTTGGTAAACTCGCTGACCGCAGGCTTGACACTATCATCGGAGCTGTCATCAACAACGATCTCGCCGGAAGCGATTTTGTTCTTGACTTCCGTGTATGCATCGACAGTAAAGGTTTCGAAATTCCAGCTGCTGTCTGCGGTAGGCAGACCAATGTAATCGCCGTCTTCCAGACCAAACTTATCCTCGACACCTGCCAGCGCATCCCATTCGCCATGGTTGATCTTGTCCAGCGAATCATGGATCGCAGTGCCAAGATTCTTCATGGCCGAAGTGATAAACGGATTGTAGGCGTAAGAACCATTTTCAACGCCGTTGACGCCGACATAATTCTGGTCAACGTCAACACCGATCACATAGCCATCATCCTTCAGAGCGGCTTCCACAGCAGAGGTATAAACGCCGCCGCCGCAGGCAAACACCGCCTGCGTACCATTGGAATACCAACCTTCCATCCGGGAAGTGATGTTGGCATCACCATAGAACTGACCTGCATAGAAGTAGTTGATGTCGATAGCTGCACCCAGTTCCTGAGCAGCTGCGTCTGCACCCTGCACAAAGCCATAACCATAACGGATAACAGCAGGAACAGCCGTACCGCCGAGAAAGCCCAGCTTGGTCTTGCCATCTTTAACAACGGCGTAACCGGCCAGATAACCGGCCTGTTCTTCCTTAAAGTTGATGCAGTAGCAGTTTTCCGGCAGGGTGTCCATGCCGACGTCTTCTTTGGTCACATCTACGCCGATAAACTTAGTGTCCTGATAACGGTCTGCTGCCCACATGAGCGTTTCGCCGTACTGATAGCTAACGCAGACCACCACGTCCGCACCATCGTTGACAGCCTGACGCACGACGGTCTCACGCTCTTCCTGCGAGCCTTCCATTGACAGGGAATAGTACTCGCAGTTTTCGCCCATGTACTCCTGAATTGCTTCCCAGCAGGACTGATTGAAGCTCTCGTCATCCACAGAGCCGGTATTGCAGCAGAGGGCGACTTTCTGGATGCCTGCGGTCTCCGTGTTTCCGGATGCAGCTGAAGTTCCGGCAGCGGAGGAAGTGCTGCCGGAACCACCGCACGCACTCAGAACAGAAGCCACAGCTGCTGCACCGGCAACAGCCATAAAACGACGACGGGAAATTTTCATTCTATTTTCTCCTTGTTTGATTATTGGAAATGGGATGCTTCCATAAAAAAGCACCATATTTCAAAAGAAACATGGTGCTGATCTGGTAAAGATCAAGGGGTAACGGAACGAAACCCCATGTTTACGACATTTTAAGCCAGCAGGTATTATATCAACTGGTTCTCTGCTTGTCAATGACGAATTTCAAAAAAGCATAAAACCTACCGGATTCGGAAGTGAGCTGTGATCGGCTGTAACAAAAACTTACGGTACCCAAATGCGAACGATATTGCTTACACTGCCGTTATCGGTAAAAACAGTGGTGTTACTGCAATTCCAATTGTCCGGGTCTGCATTAAAGGCGGTTTCCACAGCAGAGGCACCATCGGATTCCACTGCGCTGGCCTGCGGGTCAGCAGAGCTGTCCTCCATGGTCACGTTCTCTGCCAGCGGCAGAGTCAGCTCGCCCACATTATAATACACCGGATAACCGTCCATGGTCACAGTGCGGTACACATCGTGGTCGAGCCACAGCTCAACGCCGCCTTCTTCGATGCCGCCGTTGATGATCACTGCGCCGGTGTCCTCGTTGCGCTCGATGCTGTCAATGGTCACAGTCACAGTTTGCGCAGCGTCGGTACTGTCCAGATGGGTGCGGATGACATCGCCCTCTTGCAGACTGTCGATATCCTCTTTGACGTAGGCATCATAGCTGTAAACGGTCAGGTCGGCCTGTCCATTTTGGATGGACGTGATGTTGGCGGCAAATTTATAGCTGCCGGTCTTCATATCGTCCAGCGTGCCCTGCTCGATCGGCTGCACGGCATCGGTCTGTTCTGCCACAGACGATGCGGCTGCACTGGATGCCGCTGCGCTGCCTGCGGCAGAAGAAGCAGTGCGGGAAGAAGCGGAAGTTCCGCAGCCAGCCAGAAGCCCAACAGCCAGAATGGCTGCGGCTGCCAGCATTTTTTGATTGATTCGCATACGCATAATTCTAAACCTCCCAATCAGTTTTAGGAGCGGTGTTTACCGCATGGGTTACACCAGATGATAGCATTTTGGCTTTCAATGTCAAGGTCTTTGCTTAACCAGCCTGCCGCAGAAAAATCCCGCCCTGCCAAATGGCACGCTCAACCGATGATCTCATACTGAAAGTATTCGCACTTGATCTTGCTGCCCACTTCGATCTCAGGCGGGAGCAGGGCAAGAGCGACCGGGTTGAGCTCGTCGCTCTCAATGTCGGTGCGGCGGAGATTGACGTAATCGCCGTCAAAGCTGACGACTTCATAATACCATGGGCCCATAGGGAAAAGCTCCTTTCAATGTGTCAATATGGAAAATTCGGTGCCTTTATCATACCACAGTGCCAAAGAGGGGGCAAGGACTGAGAGTTCAGCCTTTGCGGTGGGGTGGAGAATCATCTTCAGTGCGGCCCAGAAGATAGTCGGTAGAGGTGTGATAGAGGTCTGCCAGTTCAATGAGAACAACGGTAGGTATGTCCCGCAGGCCTTGCTCATAGCGGTTATACTGCGGCTGCGGCATATGCAGGAGAGCAGCAAGTTGACGCTGTGTCAGGTCGTGATCCTCCCGCAGATCACGGATGCGGCGGTAGTAGGCCATAAAATATCCTCCTGATAACTAAATGGATATCTTGACAGTACCGCAGGAGGATGCTATCATGAATGTATGATATCCAAATGGATATCAAATTCTGTGCTGAGCTTGGAACAAGGCAGCTTTGCGGACAAAAAAGATCATGTGGGCAATCGGTTGTCTGAGATGAGGAAGAGTGGGGACGGAAGAGAAATGACGGTGCTGACACGGGAAACAGTTCGGGAAATTGTACAGGCGTTTCAAAAGAGCGGACTGGAAATGTGTGAGCTGACAATCCCGGAAGGCGTGGAAGAAATTGCAGACGCTGCCTGCATTGGAATGGAGCAACTGCAAATTGTGCATATGCCTAGGTCATTGCGTCGGATCGGGATGCTGGCATTTTACGGATGCCGGAATCTGAAAGAAGTCCATTTCCCGGCAGGTCTAAAGGAGATAGGAACGGCAGCGTTTAAGGAGTGCGGATTGATAAAAATCACAGTACCGCTGAAAGTTAACTCTATGGGGAGCGAAGTGTTTGCGGATAACCCACTGAAATATGCAGAAATAGAAGGAAGCAGTACGAGTGCGGCAATGTTCCGGGGGTGCAGGCGGTTGACCCGGATCGTTCTGGGTGATAGAATTCGGACCCTAGCGGAAGGGATGATGCGGGATTGTGAATCATTAAAGAGCATCTGTATCCCAGAGAGTGTGAAAACACTGGAAAAAGACGTTTTCCGGGGGTGCCGGACGTTATCGAGGGTGCGGCTTCCGGAATCTGCAACAGAGATTGGGGCCGGTGCATTTTACGGCTGCGGCATCCGAAGTATCCGGATACCCGAAAAGATTCGAGTAGTTCGGGCGGAAACATTTTGTATGTGTGAAAAACTGGGAGTGGTCTGGTTACCGCAGAATGTAGTCTGTGTGGAAAGCGGAGCCTTTTATGGCTGTACTGCATTGAAAAAGGTCTGTATAGAAGCAGAACTTGGACGGCTGGCAGGGCTTGAGATCGGCGAAGAAAACAGCCCGCTGCTGGCTGCGGTGCTCCGATGCGGGGTCAAGCCGGAAGAATTTAAATGAGAATAAGGGACTGGGATAAAACCCGGTCTCTTCTGTTTTGCGCCTCAAAGCTCCAAATGTGAAAAAATCATACAAAACCTTCTTTATTTTGTCATAACTGTTCCGTATAATAGAAGATGCGTTAGAATGTCGCCGCTGCGGCCGGAAAGGCACAGGGGCAGGAGAGCGGCACCGGGCTGGGCGGGGATGCATTGGCTGCGGGGCCGAAGATACAGGAGGACACATAGATGGCAAACGAGAAGATTCTCGTCGTGGACGACGATACCAATATCTGCGAGCTGCTGCGGCTCTACCTGACCAAGGAAGGCTATCAGGTCACGGTGGCCAACGATGGCGAGGAAGGCTTGGAAAAATTCAATCAGGTCAAGCCCGACATGGTGCTGCTGGACGTGATGATGCCCAAGATGGATGGCCTTGAGGTCTGCCGCCGCATCCGCAAGCTGGGCAACACTCCGGTGATGATGCTGACCGCCAAGGGCGAGACCTTTGATAAGGTGCTGGGCCTGGAGCTGGGTGCAGATGACTACATGGTAAAACCTTTTGATTCAAAAGAAGTGGTGGCCCGCATCAAAGCGGTGCTCCGCCGCTGCACGGCTTCTACCCAGACTGAGAGCACCGAGGGCGTTATTGAGTTCGACAACCTCCGTCTGGATATGAACAGCTATGAGCTGCGGGTCAAGGGCAAGGTGGTGGAGGCTCCCCCCAAGGAGCTGGAACTGCTGAACTGTCTGGCTTCCCATCCCAACCGGGTCTACACCCGGGACCAGCTGCTGGATGAGGTGTGGGGCTTTGAGTATTACGGTGACTCCCGCACCATCGATGTCCATGTGAAGCGTCTGCGTGAGAAGCTGGCCGGTGCGTCCGACAAGTGGGAACTCAAGACCGTCTGGGGCGTGGGCTATAAGTTCGAGGTGCGTCAGTAATGCGGAAAAGTATCTCTACG